>JAGQWV010001153.1 GCA_020437045.1 Saprospiraceae bacterium
CCACCTTTTTACTTCCCTGATCTTGCTATCAACCGACCGGCCAAATTGAAAAAAAAAAAGATAAAAAGTATTGAAATAAAAGCCTACAAAAGATTGCTGGTTAAAAACCTCATGGAGGCTTATTTTCAGTGGAAACAAGCAGGTCAGGCCATTGAGATTTACAGACAGGCAGAAGATTTATTACAAGAGGCTGCCCGCAGTACCAACAGTATGATTCGCAATGGCGTTGCTTTACCATCAGCTCGATCCCGGATTGAAGGAGAACTGGCGACGGTGCAGGCACAGCAGATTGAAGCCGTAGCCAATGAAGAGAATGCCTTTGCCTATTTGCAATTCGTATTGGGTGATAAGACAATATCCCGCGATCAATTGCAAATCGAAATACCGGAATTACCTGAAGAATCGTCCAATGAATCTCAGAATAGAGAAGAGCTCATTCAATTGGATCTTGGTTTGGAATTGGATCAACTAAAAATTGATCAGGAGAATAATTTCTTTAAACCGCAGATTGGATTACAACTGGATTTGGGCTCTCAGGATTTTAATTTCGGTTGGAAACCTTACGGCCTGCTCGGGGTCAATTTGCAATGGAGTCTTTTTGACGGGAACCGGCACCAACTGAGACGTCAGCAAGCCTTAACGGGAATCGAAATTCGAAAGGAACAAAAAAAGCAGGTCGAAGAGCAATTTGCCTTACAGCTTGGTATTGCCCGTCGAAATCTGACCTCTGGTATTAATCAGGCAGAAACGTTTAGACCCAGGATTGAGGCAGCGGAAAGAACCTACCGTGATATACTGAGAAAATATTCGGAAGGTTCGGCAAATTACCTGGAACTGCTGGATGCCAGAATTCAATTAACCCAATCGCAGATAAGTTACCTGTTGGCTCGGTATCAAGCCTGGGCTAAATGGTCTGAATATCAATATAGCAGTGCACTATATCCCATTGACTAAATCAATTTTCTTAATTCAGGATTACTAATGAAGTCTATGAAAATCCAATTTAACGTACTAATGATCCTGGTGTTATCCCTGTTGGCATGCAATGACCAGAAGGAGGAACACCTGGAGGTAGCCAGTCAGAATCTCCAATCAGCCAGTTATGTCAAGGTGGTGCCGGTTCGATCGGAAAGCACCCATACTGACTTTACTAATTTGGGGGTGGTTATTAATAAGACGGAGGCTAAACCTTCCTTTAAAACGGGTGGTGTCGTAGCTAACACAAATTTTAGAGAAGGTGACCGGGTCACCGCCGGGCAAATATTAGCCACCTTGATGCTGGACGAAATTGATGCTCAGGTACAACAGGCTAAAGAGGCCGTTAATAAAGCAGAAAGAGATCTTGAGAGAGCTAATAATCTTCATGCAGATAGTGTGGCAACCTTAGAGCAGGTACAAAATGCGGGCACTGCCCTGTCCGTTGCTCAAAAGAATTTTGAGATTGCCCAGTTTAATCGCCAGTATAGTGAGGTTCGTGCCCCGATCAGTGGTAAAATAGTGAAGCAGTTGCTTCGAGAAGGGGAAGTAGCCGGACCGGGGATGCCCGTGGCAGTGATCCTGGGGGTCAACAGGGCAGATTGGCGCATTAAGGTTGGCCTGATTCCTTCGGATTGGAGTCAGCTGAAGATAGGGGATGAAGCCGTGATCCGCATGGAAGCATATCCCGGTGAGCAGTTTAAAGCCGTAATTAGTGACAAGGCCGTGATGACAACAGATGCAAGTGGCACCCTGGATATCGAACTCACCTTTAAAGAATATCCCAAGGAGTTAGCAGCGGGTATGATTTGTAAAATGGTCATTCCCAGAGGTGCCGGTAATAAGCAGATCCTGATACCCATCGATGCTTTGGTAAATACTGATGGACAGCGAGCTACGATCTTTACCATCAGAGATGGAAGAGCATTATCAGTACCTATTACGATAAACCGGATCCTGGGTGATCAGGTAGCAGTTGGAGAGGGACTGGAAGGAGTAGATTCGGTCGTGACTATTGGAGCAATTTATCTCGAAGAAGGTGACCTCATATCAGCTGCATCAAACTAATCAACGACTAAATCAATTTCCATGAATTTTAACCGGTTTTTTGTTAAGAACTACCAATTTACGTTGATCATATTCGCGGCGGTACTATTACTGGGGCTTAACTCCTTGTTTAATATGCCCCGGAGCGAAGATCCTCCATTTGGTGCTCCTATGTTTAGTATCGTTGGTGTATATCCCGGAACGTCTCCCCGGGATATGGAAGAATTAGTCGTCGATCCCATTGAGGAAGAATTATATAAGTTGGAGGATATAAAGAAGATAGAATCAACGATCCGCGATGGTCTGTTGGTGATGTTGGTGGAATTTAATTATGGGGTAAATGTTGACAATAAAAATAACGATGTAATTCGGGAGATCAACAAATTGCGAAGGGATCTGCCGGATGGCTTGATTCGTCTGGATGTGAAACGGGCGGCCAGCAGTGATGTAGCTATTTTGCAAACTGCTTTAGTTTCCGAAACGGCAAGCATGGAGGAGTTGAACCGCTATGCAGAGCAATTGGAGAAAAACATCGAACGCATCAGAGATATTAAGTGGGTCGATATTCAGGGAGTGCCGGATCAATTGGTGAAAATTGAAATCGACCTGGAGAAAATGGCTCAATTGAATCTGGGGCTTAATCAGGTACTTGGATTAATCGAAGCTAATAATGTAAATATTCCGGGCGGAGATATTGATTTGGGAGCACGAACCTATAATATAAAGACCCAATCAGAGTATCGTAACCTGGCAGATATTCAGAATACGGTCATCAGCAGTTCGTCGACAGGTAATATCACCCATCTTAGGGATATTGCCAATGTTTACATGAGTGAGGAGAACACCGATCATCTGGCTCGATTTAATGGTCGGCGCGCTATCTGGGTGGTCAGCGCCATGAAAGATCAACGGAATATTATCGAGGTCCGCAATCAGATGGAGGATATTCTTCAATCTTTTGAGCAGCAATTACCACCCTCGATCGAAATGGAGCAAGCATTTGATCAGGAAAAAGGTGTCAAACTTCGCCTGGCTGGTCTCGGTAGAGATTTTGCCATTGCTATTTTTCTGG
>JAGQWV010000499.1 GCA_020437045.1 Saprospiraceae bacterium
TGTAAACATTTTATATTAAGTTTGAAAGATTTTTTTTTTTTTTTTCGAAAAACTCTATGTCCGCTTCTTCCACATTGGTAAGTGCTGTCTGCAAAATATTCCTTCCATTTGTTGTCAACTCTACAATTTTTGCTCGGGTATCTGTACTGTGTACCTTTCTTGTAATTAGTTTTTTCTCCTCTAATGTCCGCAATACTTTTGACACCATCATCCGGTCATAATTATTTAGATTGGCGATTTCGACCTGGGTAATATTTTCGCCTTTATTAGTTAACCAAGCGATGGAAGTGAGCAGCACAAATTGAGTGTGTGTAAGGTCTAAGGGATCTAAAACCTTCTTTTGTTTACGCTGCCAGAGTAAGGTAAGTTGCGCTAATAAATAGCCGGGACTCTTCTCCGGACTTTCAAAAATGAATTGAATTTTGTCAGGCATATTCTTTAGATAGCATTTTAGAAGAAATTATGTTAAAATCATGTTCTTTTATTTCAAAGAAGCCAAAACGGAAAGGATATCCCCAGCTCTTTTTGTTTTTGATAAAATCCAAATGCTCAATCAAGGGAAGGATGGACACATCATGATTTTTATAAAATTCGATATTTCGTCTACTCGGACAAAAGTCCGGTGTCATTTGAAATCGATATACGTCATTATCTTTTACCTGTCCAATTGCGGTAAACTCCTGACATTTTTCTGGTTTACCAAATGTTTCTTTGCCTGAGTAGTAAATTACAAAATCGCCCTTTTTCATTCGTTTCAAAGGTGATGCTTTACCGTGACAGGCTTGGGCAATTCCTTCTGCAATCCCTGTTTATACATGGTCTTTTGATGCTACAATAATCCAATATCTTATTTCACTTTCTTTCATTTCCGCTAAATAATTTAGGTTTTATCCTTATGTAATACAATGGTCAATATTACTCCACCATCGATCTAAATTCATAATGTTGTCGCAAATATAATATATACGACAACATTATGCAAGTTATTTTTTATGCTGATCTGGAAGTCGTTCCCCCTAATGATTACATTTTTTCATGGTGAGTGCTAAGACTCCTGGCCGTCCAGTAGGGTTGTCATCTTAAGATTAGTACGACCACTTTGCTACGCCTTGATCCTTCAGGCTGACAATATGGACACAATGATAAATGGTCACGAGAATTGCGTCTGCGACCGCTATTTTTTTCGATGTCGGGATGACTGGATTGTCTTCGCCGATCCACACTAGGTAGGGATGCTCATCGAAAATAAACGGCGCTTTTGCGCCTCCTGTTTCTCTTCCGCGTGATTCCTATGAGCTATGCTCAGGAAACACTACGGAACAAAAACGGTCACGAGACTTGCGTCTGCGACCGTTTATTTTCGATGTCGGGATGACTGGATTCGAACCAGCGACCTCGTCGTCCCGAACGACGCACGCTACCGGACTGCGCTACATCCCGAAAGGATCTAAATTTAGAATTTTACACCGAATCCTATGTAATGGATGCAAAAATCTTTCCCGGCATCACCATAATAAGTGAGTCTCACGAATTACCCAACTCACCATGGGACACTTTTTAAAACCCCATCACAAGCAGCAGAAATCAATAATCCCCAAATTGTTAAACCTTTAGTTTTTTAGAGATCGATAATCGGGCATCCAATAATTTCAACAAGTGGGTCGTTAGGGAGATGTTTACGTACCATCATCTATGAATCAACCTGAAAATCAGGGTTTTCGCTTTAAAAACTTGACAGATTCCCTACGCAACGCATGGCAAAGGTTTACTCATTGGCGCATATGGATCACCATCAGAGACTGGGTCAAAAAACAACCTACCTGGAAACTCCTGACTTTGAGTTTATCCGCCATCATATTGATGGGCATTGTCGCTGTAGTTGTCCTTTTCCTTCTAGTACGAATGAATGTTTTAGGACCACTGCCATCTTACTCAACGTTGGCAAATATTCAAAACGATCAGGCATCCGAGATATATGATGCACGCGGAATATCTATCGGACGTTACTATATCGAAAATCGCGTCAATGCAGATTCAACCGAACTTCCGGAACATCTTAGAAAAGCATTGATTGCTACAGAGGATGCTCGTTTTTTTGAACATCAAGGGATAGACTTCCGATCTTTGGTCAGAGTTTTTCTTCGCACCATTGTCCTATCCGATGAGGGCGGAGGAGGAGGAAGCACCATTAGTCAACAATTGGCAAAGAATCTTTATCCTCGGCAAGACTATCGATTTATCAGTATTGTTATCAACAAGATGCGGGAAATGCTGATTGCTCATCGATTGGAAAAAATCTACTCAAAAGAGCATATTCTCAGATTATATCTGAATACGGTGCCTTTCGAAGGGAATGCATTTGGAGTTAAAATCGCCGCTCAACGTTTTTTTAATAAAAACATAAATAAGCTCGATTTGTCGGAAGCGGCCATATTAGTCGGAATGCTAAAGGGAACGAGTTATTACAATCCGGTCAATTTTCCCGACCGGGCCCAGGCCAGACGCAATACCGTGCTTGCACAAATGGTAAAAGCGGGTTATCTAAATGCTGATTCAGCCCGGGTTCTTTCGGAAAAGGAAATTAAACTGGACTACCAGCCTGAAAGTCATAACCTGGGCCTGGCTACCTATTTTCGGGAACAACTCAGACAAGAACTAACAACAGAACTACAAGACGTCGAGAAACCAGATGGCAGCAATTACAATCTCTATACGGATGGCTTGAAAATATATACGACACTTGATGCCACCATGCAGCGATATGCTGAAGAATCCATGCAGACTCATCTCAAAAAGCTACAAAAAATATTTCTCCAGGAATGGAATAGCCGGGAACCCTGGTTGACGAAAGAGTTAAAATCGCAGTTAATCAAACAGACCAATCGGTATCGGCACTTAAAGAAAGGAGGCGCCACAGAAAGTGAGATCGTGAGTAGTTTCGAAAAAGCCATTCCCATGACTATCTTCAATTGGGAAGAGGGAGAAAAGCAAGTGGAGATGAGCCCTCTGGACTCGTTACGCTTCTATCTAAGTCTGCTGCAAAGTGGCATGCTGGCTATTGAACCCCAAACCGGAGCAGTCAAGGTTTGGGTCGGAGGCATAGACCACCGTTATATTCAATATGACCATGTAAAGTCAAAAAGGCATATTGGTTCAATCATGAAGCCCATAGTGTATACTGCGGCCATACGCAGTGGGTTAAGTCCATGTGAGTATTTTGAGAACTCACTGGTCCAATATGCAGAATATAACGACTGGGAGCCTCACAATAGTGACAATGCCTATGGAGGTTACTATAGCATGGAAGGAGCACTTACCCATTCGGTAAATACAGTCACCGTAGATGTGGCTCTGGAAACCGGACTTGATCCCATCCGGGAGCTGGCAAAAGACCTGGGTATCAGCAGTGAAATTCCTTTGGAACCTGCTATTGCACTCGGAGCTTATGATGCATCACTTCTGGACATGGTAGCTGCCTATGCTACATTTGCCAATGATGGAGTTAGACCCAGCATTCACTTTTTAGAGAAAGTAATAGCACCTGATGGTACGGTATTAATTGATCACACTAAAGATAAAACAGCGGCAGATCGAGTATTGGAAATCGAAGAAGCAGCCATCATCAATCATTTTCTTGAATCGGTCGTTGATAGTGGAACTGCCCGACGCTTAAGGTACGAGTATGGATTAACAAATGATATCGCAGGCAAAACCGGCACTACCCAAGACCAATCAGACGGCTGGTTTATAGGATATACTCCAGATCTGGTGACAGGGGTTTGGGTAGGCGCAGAACTTCCGGTGGTGCATTTTCGGACGACACACAACGGGCAAGGAGCCAGTACTGCATTGCCAATCTGGGGTCAGTTTATGCGAAGACTCAAAGCCAATAAACGAACAGATGATTATTTGCAGGGGCATTTCCATCCTCCTTCCGACAGTGTTCTTCTCGACCTGGATTGTCCACATTTCTTACCCGAGA
>JAGQWV010000500.1 GCA_020437045.1 Saprospiraceae bacterium
GAACAAACTCTATAAGCACGCCGAAAATTACGGTGATAGTTTCCTTCAAGCTTATGCCAGGGAAATACTGCAGTACCGTTGGCATCTCTTTTTTACCGTCTATTTTTTAGCCTTGCTACATCGAAATAAATTCGATAAAATCCTGGAATGCAATAAAAAACTACACCTGCTGGAAAAAGATAAATCCCATACCTTAAAGGCTAAATATCTTCCTACCATTCCCATCTTTCTCGAGGTAGCCAGGTATAAAATGCAAATGATATCCCGCAAGGAGATCTTAAATTTATTTGCCACCTACAGCGAAACATTTTCAACGGAGCATGCAAGTCGCACCGGATTTATCCAGCTGGTGCAGTCGCTACAGGAAGTCGCTCCCGAGATTATTAATTACCTCCCGGAAATGAAGCTGTGAAGCATCATAATCTTTCTAAAATTAGCGGGGTAATTTGTAACAATAAATCCAGTATCTAGCCTCACTCCAACCTGATTTTTGAGGAAAGGGAGTTTCGGGAAAAAGTTCTTTTTCATCGGGAATCCATTCGATTTTGATGTCCAGTGCTTTAATTCCGGATGTCAACTGGTGCCCTATAAGAAATTCTTCTTCTCGCCAACGTCGATTACTGGTCACTATTTCCGGATTTGTCGGGGATAGTTCAGCCTCAGTAAATGATCGACCCGGCGGATAAGAAAAATAGCAAGTATTGCTACCTGGGGTATACCAGATTCCGGCATCCATCCAGACACTATTTACCGCACTTGCATCTCGGACACTCACGCGGGCTTTTTGATTGGGATATTGATAATCAAACTTTCTTCTTAACAGAACACCAAGATTGTCCGGATCAAGTGTTATCCTAAATGTGGTTACCCCTCGCATGACTGTGACAGAATCACTTTCTGCCGGAAAGTATAATTGCGAATTGATATTTTCCTCTTCATGACCATCATGGACAAATCCCGAGCGGACATCTGTATCGGGGCCTAATTCATATCGAGATACCAATTCGTATGGACGCTCAGCCGTTGGAGATTGGTAGTGGTGAAATTTTGCATCTGCTTTGTTAATGACATTGAGATCATCTGTGAGATGTAGCGTGGCGTAGGGTGCGCCATACCAGTATACAACTCCTTCATAATGCTCGGCTTCCGTATTTTGTCCACCATGTTCGAGGTTGATTTTTGCTCGTTTTCCAAAGGGAAAATAATCTGCAATTAAAAACCGGTATGCCGAATTGAGCAAATCCAGGGTGTCTTCAGCCATTTTTGCCTGTTTTCCCACGGGGTGCCCAGCAAATGGTATCGTCATGTTCAGTCCTCCCCAATAATCTCCTCCACCTCCCCATTCTTCAGAACCGGTTCCCCATCCTTGTGGTGTTTTGCTATCATCAAAAAAGAATCTGGGATCACCTTCCAGGGTTCGCAAAACACCATTGTGAGAGAAGATCCAACTCATTCCTACAAATTTTCCACTCCAGTCTCCTCCTCCTTCGGTGATTTCTGTGTCCAGAAATGTCAAATCCTGGCCTGGCTTGGGTTGAGGATGGTCGGAATAGGTCGCATGAAAATAGGATAGAGAGGATGGGGCTTCTTCTAACAATTTTGATTTGATCGTCACGTGTACGTTTTGAAAATGCTGACCACTTCGTTCTTGCAACTCGAAGCTTGCATGCTCGAAAAAAGGCATTGGCCAAAAACAGGATAAATAGACAAAATCCGAATCATAGCAAATATGGCTTGGGAACCCTTTGACGAGATACTCTTTTTGTTCAGGATTATAGAGATGACCGGCACCAAAAAAAAGATCCAAGGGCACATCAACGGAAGCATCCCAGCGATGGTCCCAGGTGATCAACAAGCGATTTTTTCCAAAGGCCAGAGCTTGTGATCTGGGTATTTTAAATTCGATACTGCGAATCATTCGGGTTCCGCTAAATTCTGCAATTTTTATCTTCTCATAGGGATTGATTTCAAAGTCCTTAGGGGTGCTTATCAGTTCGGAAATTCCGGCTGTGAGATCTGTCCCTGATCGATTGATCAGATCTAGTACTTTTGGATTAGGTGCTTTTTTATCCCAGGAAGAAAGTGGGGGTGATAAATAGTCGACACCCTTGGGAAAGGAGTGATAAATATAATAGCCGGTCCCGTACAAGGTCCGGGAGTAGGCAAGGCGCAGTGATTCTTCAAACGGGATAGGTACCCACATCAGATCAGCTCCTTTGGTGATAGCCCAGGTCCAGGTCAACGGATTTGGAAAAAGAGTTTCCGGAATAAAAGTAGTGTGATCAAATTTTGACTTGGCATCTACCGGATCATCAGTGGCCGTTTCTTTGACTAAAAAATCATGACCATCGACCTCATAATGCCAGGGGCTACCGTGAAAATGATTGGTTCTCATGAAGTATATAATACCTGGATTCTCTACATCCAGGGCCACATTAAAAGTATCAGATTCCTGATAGAGATAGTGACTTGCATCGGCCCGTCGATTATTCCCGGTACGATCATAGGTACTCCGCATGTAGCCCCGCATACCGATGCTTTGATAAGGTAATCGTTCCCATTGTAAATAAGCCTCTGTGCCGATTGGGATGAAGGGTGGGTTACTGTTATTCTGAGCAAGAGACAGGGTGCTGATGGATAAAATAGAAATGATCAGGGAAAATTTGGCAGACATAATCTTCGAAATTGGCGAGTTCTCTTGAAGATAGTGATCTATGCGGATTCTACAGGGTATTATTTTTGTGCGCTTATTTTTTATCTCGCATTTTTTTTGGCTCTTGCACCATTTATGATTTGTTGTTTGATCCTTTCGGTGCAATCATGATTAAACTCTATTTTCGCAGCAAAATTAAAATGCTATGAAAGTTGCCATGTTTAGCACAAAATCATTCGACCGTGAATACTTTAATCGTTTCAATGTGCCCGGTGAGCATGATTTTACTTTTTTTGAAGCTCCACTTAATGAAAATACAACTAATCTGGCCCAGGATTATGCAGGTGTTTGTGTTTTTGTCAATGATAAAGTTAACAACCAGGTTATTGGTAGTTTACGGGAAAATGGAGTAAAGTTGATCGCCCTCCGTTGTGCGGGATTTAATAACGTTGATTTGAGAACAGCTAAGGAATTTTCGATTCCTGTGGTTCGGGTTCCCGCTTATTCACCATATGCTGTTGCTGAACATGCCGTCGCTTTAATTCTTACCCTTAATCGGAAGACTCACAAAGCCTTTAATCGAATCCGGGAGCATAATTTTTCCCTGGAACGTCTGGTTGGTTTTGATTTACATGGTAAAACCGTAGGGGTCGTTGGTACCGGTCAAATTGGAGGAATTTTTTGTCAAAATATGCTGGGTTTTGGATGTGAAGTGCTGGCTTTCGATCAATATCCTGATGACATACTGGCTCAGAAAGGAGTAAAGTATGTCACCTTTGATGAGTTATTGAAACAGTCCGATATTATCTCTCTTCATTGCCCTTTGACGCCAGAGACATTCCATTTGATCGGTAAGAAAGAGATAGGCCTTATGAAAAAAGGAGTTATGCTCATTAATACCAGTCGGGGAGCATTAATTAACACAAAAGCGGCAATCAAAGCTTTGAAAAATGGTCACTTGGGTTATCTGGGAATCGATGTTTATGAGCAGGAAGAGCACTTATTTTTTCGCGATCTTTCTGAGCGAATTATTCAAGACGATTTAATATCAAGGCTGTTGACGTTTCCTAATGTTCTGATTACGGCTCATCAAGGTTTCTTTACCAATGAAGCTCTGGAGGAAATTACCAAAGTCACCCTGAAGAACCTTTCTCAGTTCGAAAAGGGTGAAAAGCTGGAGAATGAAATATTAATCCACTGATTGCCGGGAATATTTAGCCCGCTTAAAGGACGAAATTATAAACTTCCTTTATCAGTATCAGTTAGGATTGATATTTATTTCATAGAAATAATCCAGAAGGCTGCCGAATTATCGTCTTACTTTGTTAGGTTATATTGTTCAACGTTGAGATAAAAAACAGGAACGGCTCTTGCCATTTCGAAACTTAACGAGGAAGGGACATCTCAATTATTTGTACCTTTCTTATGGACAGCGAACCACTGATTTGGATATGGATAAGTTAGAGTTATTTGAATATGGTCGGGAACTGATTTATGAGGGAGCAGATCATCTGCAAGTGCAAAAAGCCCTTCAGGATATGAATATTGAAACCGATGAGATTAGAAGTCTTATGCAAATACTGGAAAGTGATTTTGTGCAATATCAATTGGCCCAACAGGAAAAAAATAAAGTGCTGCAACGGGCTTTAATGGGTTTTTTAATAGTCTTTCTTGGCATTGCATTATCGCTGTACAGTAGTATAAAAGATAATTACCTCTATCGGATAGACTACGGGTTGATTTTGGGAGGAATTTGGTACACCTTTCGGAATATAGTGCGATACCGGCAGCCGACGGAAAATTTTGTGTCTGCTGAAAACCCTAAACGCAGGAGAAGATTTAACCGAAAGTTTTAGCTGAAATTATTACTGTGTAGCTGGTAAAGATAGTGGGGAGATTTGATAAAAAAAGGTGACAAATTCACTTCATTAAAAAGGATAAAGCAGGGGAATAAAAAGGGTGGCCAAAATCCAAAATAGAATATTTAATAAGGTACCCACTTTTACAAAATCCATAAACTTGTATTGGCCGGCGGTATAAACCATTGTATTGGTTTGATATCCGATGGGCGTTATGAAACTGGCGGAAGCGGCAAAGGTGACAGCCATTATAAAGGGTAAATGGCTTACTCCCAGGCTCTGAGCGGTGGCAATGGCAATCGGGGCTACTAATGCGGCAGCAGCATTATTGCTCATGACTTCTGTGGTCAGCGAAGTAATCAGATAGATTCCTGACACAACGGCGACTGGTCCCCAATCTCCAACGGTACCGATCAGTGA
>JAGQWV010000501.1 GCA_020437045.1 Saprospiraceae bacterium
TAACCCATGCGTTGATCTACTAGTTTTTTCCAGGAAGAATCACTATTTTCAAGGCATACCCCGGTGCATTCTGTCAAAAACCATCGAATTATGAGCCGAATCGCCCTTGTATTATTGTGTCTCACTTTCTTCAATATACCAAGATCTGGTTTTGCTTTCGATGTAACAGATAGTTTACTGCATGTAGCTCAATCGGGTATGGACCGGGAGGCAGCCCTGGCCTATAAACAATTGGCTATGCAGTCCGTCGATTCACTCGATCTTCATCTCTCTTATTCTTATGAGGGTTTGAAAATTGCACAGCAACTGCAAGACGATCTGTTGTCGGGAAATCTCTTGATGAATATGGGTGTAGCCAGTGATATGCATGGTCAGTTTGATCAGGCGATTCACTTTTACGATAGTGCCTTACTGTATCTGGAAAGAGGAAATTATCCGGATTGGCTGAGTAGCCTTTACATCAATTATGGCGCAGCCTACTATTTTCACGGATCTAATCACCTAGCGCTCGATTACTGGCTGAAGGCATATGCATTGTGTGCCAAAGATGGTAGTGATGAAAATTATCCCGTTTTACTGAATAACATTGCTCAGATATACATGGAGTTGGAGAAATATCCAGAGGCCATTCGCTATTTTGAAGAGGCGCTTCTGGTAAAGGAGGCGCAATCTAGTGTCAGAAGATACCTTAACACCTTGCGTAATCTGGGCAAAATCTATCAAATATCCGGGGATTACGACAAATCAATACAACTACTAAATAAGGCTCGTAACGTTACGCTCGAGATTAATGATGAGGAGGGTTTACAAATAATCGATGTGTATCTGGCGGAAACCTTTGCCAAAAATGACCAAATAGAAAATGCTAGAGAATTATTGTCACCTCACTGGAAAGATGGTTTTAGTGCCTGTCGAAATGATTTGAAAATTGAAGCTTACATTATCGCCGGCGATTATTTTGGTAAGACAAATAATCTTTCTGCAGCTCTAACCAGCTTTTTGAAAGCAAATGAATTGGCCATGGCATCCGGTGTGCAATCGGATCAGTTGTCAATTCTGCAGGGCCTCGCCGATATTTATTATAAACAGAGAAATTATCATCAGGCAGTAATTGCTGAACGGGAATTTAGCCGGTTTCAAAAAAGGCAGATACAGGATAACCGATTAGCGGTGGAGCAAGAAATGCAAGTGAAATTTAATACCCTTCGCAAGGAGGAAGAAAATGCGGTGTTAAGAGAACAGGCCATATTAAAAGATGCACTTCTAACTAAATCCAAAAAAAATCTTTGGCTGGTGATTTTGATTTTGATTGCCGTAATCGGAATTGCCATCCAGATATATTTTTCACGCAAAAAGGTAAATACCCTTGCTAAAAGTCTGGAAGACAAAAGACAAAAACTTCGAAAATCACTTGATGAAAGAGAATTATTATTGAAAGAAATTCATCATCGCGTAAAGAATAACCTACAATTTATTAGTTCGCTGCTGAGTTTGCAATCCAGGCATGTACAGGATCCCCTGGCTTATGAGGCACTGAAGACCGGTCAGGATCGGGTCAGGTCTATGGCTTTAATTCATCAGAATCTTTACCAGGAAGACAATCTTGCCGGAGTGCCCATTAAAACATATTTTGAAAAGTTGACCCAAAATCTATTTGATTCATATAATATATCCCCCAATCGGATTACATTGAACCTCGACGTAGAAGATTTTTATCTGGATGTCGATACGATCGTGCCCCTCGGATTGATTGTCAATGAACTGATCTCGAATGCACTTAAGCACGCTTTTCCCCATGAGGATAAAGGGGAGGTCGAAATGAAATTAAAAGAAGAAAAAGGAATAATAAAACTGGAAATTAATGATAATGGGGTGGGAATTAATAAGGACACACAAGTGAAACTTGGCAATTCTTTTGGATTCAGATTGGTTAATGCTTTTAAAGATCAACTCGGTGCAGAATTCGAAATTAATGGCATCAATGGCACGCACATTATTCTGAAAATTACTGACTATCAAAAAGTCGCTTGAGAAAAAAATCATCGATGAATTAAATTGATATAGATCCATTATAGTATGTCTAATATATCTATCTTAATTATTGAAGACGAAGTCATCATTGCTCAGGATATCGCCGACCAGATCCAGTCCTTAGGTTATGATATAGCAGGGATTATACACAATAGCGAAAAAGCCATTGACTACTTAAGCTTTAATACGCCAGATCTGGTACTATGTGATATTCGTATTAAAGGGGATAAAGATGGGATTGATATCGCGGCAATGAATCAAAATCATCAGCAAGTTCCCTTTATTTTTCTAACCTCTCTTTCCGACCGGAGTACCCTCGATCGGGCTAAAAAGACCTTACCTTACGGTTATATTGTGAAGCCTTTTACAGAAAGAGATTTATTATCAGCGATTGAGATTGCGTTGTATAAACATGCAGTGGAATTGGAAAAATTGTCTATCACCAAGGAGAAAGTCGATCAGATAGCATCTTCGCCGCTAACCGTAAAGGAATATGAGATATTGATGGATATTGCCAGGGGCCTCAATAATAATCAACTAACTAAGACCCATTTTATCTCTATTAATACTGTGAAGTATCATGTTCGTCACATATTGCAGAAAATGGAAGTAGAAAGCAGAGCAAAATTACTTTATAAAATATTTCGTGTGCTTTCAGGCAAGAATGTATAAGTCCGTAATAAAGGGATAATGGGACTAGTGCAGTATTTCCACAATAACTAATACTATTGTCCGCTTCTTTTTCGCCATCTCATCATCATAGAAAGCCTTATATGACAAAGGCCATATGCGGTTTCGCTTCTACTGA
>JAGQWV010000502.1 GCA_020437045.1 Saprospiraceae bacterium
TCATCACGAAATGTGGATCGATCCAACTAATGGAGATCGTCAGATCGTCGTTGGCGACGGTGGTCTTTCGATTAGTCAAAATCGGGGCAAGTCATGGTTCCGGGTACAATTGCCTGTGGCTCAGCTCTACCATGTGACCACCGACACTGAAATTCCCTATAATGTCCTGACAAATCGCCAGGATGGACCTTCGATGAAGGGACCTAGTCGCAGCAGAATGTCGGGCTTTTTTGGTGGTTTTATTCCCACCGGTCTTTGGCACGACGTAGGGGGAGGAGAAAGTGGCTTTGCCACACCCGACCCTACCGATCCCGATATTGTCTGGTCAAGTGCTTCCGGATATGGAGCTTTGGGTGGCGTGGTAGTACGTCAGAATGAGAAATCCGGACAATTCAGACAAGTGGAAGTTTGGCCTGAACTCACGGCAGGAAGTCCGGCAAAAGACGTTAAATATCGTTTTCAATGGACTTTCCCCCTATTGATATCCCCCCATGATCACAATACCGTCTATGTAGCCAGCCAATTTGTACATCGTACGAAAAATGGAGGCCAGACCTGGGAAATCATCAGTCCCGATCTGACCCTTAATGACACCAGTAAACAACAATTTTCCGGCGGACTCACCGGGGATAATATAGGGGTGGAATATGCCAACGTCATCTATGCCTTTGAAGAATCACCCCTGAAAGCCGGCATCCTATGGGCAGGCACTAATGACGGCCTCGTACAGGTGAGTCAGGATAATGGCGAGCATTGGACCAATGTGACCGCCAATATTCCCGGTATGCCCACGTATGGTGCGGTGCGCAATATTGAAGCTTCCTCCCATCAGGAAGGAAGAGCGTACATCACTGTTGATGCCCATGAAATGGGTGACTTCACACCCTATGTATACCGAACCGATAATTACGGTAAAAGCTGGAAAAAAATCACCGAAGGGATTGGGGAAGGAAATCTGAATTATTGCCGCATGCTTAAAGAAGATCCCACCCGGGAGGACTTAGTTTATCTGGGTACCGAAAGTGCTTTGTACATTTCCTATGATCAAGGCAATCACTGGCAGTCTTTACAGAGCAACCTACCACCCAGCCCAATGTATTGGATGGACATACCTGAGCATTTTAATGATCTGGTAGTGGGTACCTATGGCCGGGGTATCTGGATTCTGGATGATATTACTCCCTTGCAACAGCTCACACCGGATATTATCCACTCCAAAACACACTTGTTTGCCCCTAAAACGGCCTATCGCTTTCATCCAATTTCTTCAACAATGCAATTTTTTCCCGACGCATCTTCCGGCCAGGATCCACCGGCAGGAGCATCGTTGCATTACTGGTTAGCACCGGGATTAGATACGATGCTCGCAGACAGTCTGGCGCTGGTGATCACCAATACGCAGGGTGATACCGTGCGCACCATCAAGCACAAAGGTAAGACCGGTATCAATCGCATCTGGTGGAATTTCATGTCCGATCCGGCAGGCAAAATCAAATTGCGAACATCACCCAGATATGCATCATGGCTCAAATTAAACGATCAAAGAACCCGGGTCTCTACCGTACCCCCATTAACCTTAATGGTACCGCCTGGGACTTATCGCGTGCAACTGACCGGTGATTCCATAGAAAGCCAAACCCAAACGCTGGAAATCATTAAAGATCCGCATTCAGAAGGAACCTCGCAGGATATTTCGATGCAATACGAATTGCTGAATAAAATAAAAATAGATTTTGAGGAGATCGTTGAAAAAGTAAATCAAGCAGAAAAAATCAGAAGACAATTATTGGATCTACTCCCTTTATTACCGGCTAAATCCGATAGCCTTGCAGACCATATTAAAATGGTAGATAGCTTGATTGTTGATCAGGAAAATCAAATGATACAATTGCAACATACCGGCAAGGGGCAAGACGCAATTCGTAAACCCGGCCGATTATTGGAAAAACTTGGCTATCTCGCTTCTACCGTGGCGATCGCGGATTACCGCCCTGCCGATCAATATCAGGCTGTATATGAACAATTGCATGACCAATGGTCCATGATGAAACAGCAGTGGATGGAATTGATCGAAGGACCTTTGGCTGATTTACTTAAGGATTTCTGGGATAATGATATTGGTCCGGTTATTATGGAATAAGATTAATAAAGTGCGACAGGGACTCGCTGGAGATCGACACCACCATCGTTTGCCGGCATTCAGTTTATCTAATAAAAGATATTGCATAATAATCATTCCTGCTGTATCGGGGACACTCTGAAATGGGAAGGAGTAACACCGTGATATTTTTTCCAGATACGGATAAATTGTCGCGAATTTTCAAAACCGCATTCGATGGCTATTTCCTTGATTGATTTCTCCGAATATTTCAGTAATTGTTCACCTAATGTTATTCTTACTCTGTCCCGGTAATCCTGAATAGTACTTCCGGTATGATGCTTAAATAGTCGAGACAATTGGCGGGGGCTCATATTCATTTCCTTTCCCAAATCATCTATGGTAAATCCGGAACTTAATTTGGCAGATAAGATTTCCTGTGCTTTATATACTTCCGGATTAAAGTGGTTTTTAAAATCGAGAAATA
>JAGQWV010000503.1 GCA_020437045.1 Saprospiraceae bacterium
CCCTGGAAGATGACGGCCAATGACTGTTTGTCGCGATTATAGTAGACATTAAATAGATAAAGTGCAATAATTGAAATGAGTGCAACCAGGGCAGAGGTGGGACTCATGAAAAACATCAAACCCAGACAGGCCAGGGCGCCGAAAAGAGAGATATACCATCGTGATTTAAATTTGGGGCGGTATGACGGATCAGCGGCAAAATGATTTAAGAAAGATATCAGGCACAATGAACCATAGGTGACCATAAAGAACATTGAAATGATTTTGGCAACATTGTCAATGGCTCCCATTAGAATAAAAATAGCCGCTAAAAGAATAGTAATAATAGAGGCGTTAATGGGTTCTTTACTTTTTCCCTTTCCACGGGATAGCCAGTGATTGATCATGATGGACGGAAAAATGCGGTCTTTCGCAATAGCTTGCAGGGTTCTGGGAGCTACCATAATCGAACCAAGTGCAGATGATATGGTTGCTGCTGCCAGCCCCAGAGGAATTAAGATCCAACCGTAAAGAGCGATGTCCTGCATCACTAATTTCGACGTGTCGGCAAGATCAATAGGGTCTGCTGAAATGGCAAACTTGAAGGCTATCAATCCGTAGATGATCATTCCTGCGAGGGTTGCAGTCATCGTACCCAGAGGAATCGATTTTCCGGGATCTTTTAAATCACCTGATAATCCCACTCCTGCCGTCATTCCTGTAAAGGCGGGGAAAATGATGGCAAAAACAGTAAAAAAGCTAAGTGAAGTCTGGTCAGATACGGAAGCAAGGTTTCGTACAGGATCAAAACCGTAGTTAGTGGCATATTCTGTGGTGCCAAGAAAAAAAGCAATCAGAGACAAGCCCAGAATCGCCACTACAACATAAAGCATTTTGATCCCCAAATCCGCACCCTTACTCAACATGATATAGGTGAGCAATAGAAGTGCCGGAATGCTAATGGTCTGTTTTAGTTCGAGAATAGTTTGCAGAGTAGGGTGTAGGTCGAAGTTGCTGGTGATCCAGGTAATAGCAGGGACAAAGGCTTCGGCGAAGGCCATCACATAAAAGGCAACACTGATCGCCTGGGATAAATACAAAGCAATACCAATGGTCGAACCGATCACCAACCCAAAGGATCGGGAAATAATGAAATATTCTCCACCACCTTCTACTTTTTGGTTGGTAGCAATTTCGGCTATAGCCATTGCCGTAGGTATAGTCACTGCATGACCAATGATGATAATTAGCAGAGTGCTTAAAAAACCCAATTGTCCTACAGCAAAGCCAAAGCGTAAAAATAATATGGCCCCCAGTATCGTGGAAATAGCCGTAAAAAATACGGGAGTGGTCCCAAATTTTCCTGTATTAAGGTTTGCCATAGACGTATTATCTAATACAATAATATCTAAACTATTACAATTCTGCGCTATTTGAAAAGATCTTTATAAAAATCTGTGGGCTCCCTGGGCATTGACAATAATAAATTGATGCCTAATGTTATGTAAGTCTATTCCAGGTATTTTGCTCTTCATTTTGTAGTTTATTTTACATGAATCACAATTTTATTTGTTGGCTACCATTTTTAATGCTATCCTTTTTGATCCATTCTTGCAGGATGGAGGTAGTACCAGAGATCTTCAAACCAAACAATGATCATGAAGCATACAGGCATGGTCTTACGAAAGCAGGCTTAGGGGAAACGGGATTGGTTAAGGATTGGCTCCGGGCAGCTGATAATAGTCTCTTGCAAACTCAGAAATTGAATTTGCCATATCAAGAGATCTTTTACATTTCATCTGTGCGCCCAGAAGCACATGGGTACACGTTTTCGGCTAAGAGAGGACAAACAATTACCATTGATGTCCACCCCGAGAACACAGATACACTAAGAATGTTTATCGATCTATTTCGATATGATGCGGAAAAACCCTCCCGGGATTATGAACAGGTAGCATCTGCTGAAAAGAATGAATATCAATTACACTTTGAAGTAAAACAGGATACTTCTTATGTGTTGCGTATTCAGCCTGAGTTATTGCGAGGAGGAAGTTTTAAGTTGTCAATCAGTGCTATTCCTTCTTTGCGATTTCCTGTGCAGGATAAAGACAAACGGGCGGTGGGTAGTTTCTTCGGTGATCCCCGGGATGGAGGAAGACGCGAACATCATGGAATTGATATTTTTGCTCGGAGGCATACCCCAATTTTAGCGCCAACGGATGGTTACATCCGTTTCGCCGGAGAGCGAGGACTCGGCGGACAAGTTATTTGGATGATGGATCGACAGCGAAATCTGACTCTTTATTTTGCTCATTTAGAAACCATACTAGCGAAGCAGGATACCTGGGTGTCATTAGGAGATACTTTAGGCACAGTAGGTAATACCGGAAATGCCCGTACAACACCTCCTCATTTGCATTTTGGCATTTATCAAAACGGCCCGATTGATCCGTACTATTTTGTCTCAGATCCTGGACAAAATCCCCGGTTGATCAGAAGTGACACTGCCTTGGTGGGTAAGCAGGTAAGATTGATGAAAAATTCATTTCTCCAATCCCCGAAGGGAGAAAAAGAAGCCCTGGAGCAATACCAGTTGTTTGAAGTGAAAGCTGCCATGGCTAGTGAATACAGAGTGGCACTTCCGGATGGACGGATCGGGACGGTACCGATGAAAGATATCGAAGTCATGAACACATCGATTTCCACTGACCGCCTACCAGCCAAAGCTTCACTTTTGGAACATCATGGAAATCGACTGGTGACCATAGAAAATCTGGAGAGTACTAAAGATCTTACCGTGTTAGCAAAAAATTCCCATTTATGGTATGTGAAAACAGCCGATGGAAAAAAGGGTTGGATAGCTTCTGCGCAATAGAAATAATTTAATTTTACAAAAAAAATATGGATCAGATTCGCAGCATTTTTATCGGAACTATTTTATTTATACCATCACTGCTCAGTGCACAAACTGCAGCGGGATTGTCTCCGCTTGCTGAGTTAAGCCTGATTCAACATAAGCCTATTGAAATCCCCTTTAAAAATGACCATCCTCTAAATACGGAAGGAGGGCATTTGCAAGGCATTCAGCAATGTTTGCACGGAGAGAAGAAGTATTTTATTCTTTCCGGCAGTAATAGCACTGACAGCTATCTTGCTTTTGTTGATTCAGATGACAGGAAGGTGGTCGGTATCGCAACATTATTTGATGCACCACTTAAGCATGCCGGAGGTTTTCAGGCTTATGAAAATTATCTGGCAGTGGGTGTAGAAGATAATGAAGCGAGGGATCAATCGCTTGTATGTTTTTATGATGTTTCGAACTTGCCCAATTTTTCTAATGTGCCTGTTTTTGTTTTAAGAAGGTCAGGCACCTATGAAAGATCTACAGCTGGATGTGTGGGTCTGGTAAGGATGGGCGTTCATTGGTTGGCCGTTGTTGGCGATTGGAATACCAGAAATCTGGATTTTTATATGAGTGAAAGTGATGATCTCTCTGAAGGGTTAAGTTTGAAGGCTCAGGTACCAATGTCAGAGCAGTCTAGAAGTGAATGGATAGATACATTATGGTTGCCTTATCAAAACATTAATCTGATATATCGTGATTCCAAAGTGTATCTTCTGGGCTATGCCGGAAAAGACGGAGGGAATATCGCAGACCTTTTTCATCTGGATGTTTCTGATTTTTCAAATATTAAGGTTAAAAAGTTGGAAACTTTCGCTTTGGAAAATACCGGTGGCGATTTTACCTGGGGAACCGGAGTTATTCAGGAAAATGGAAATATTAAAGGAGTAATTGCTACGCCAAGGAATATCGAGGAATCCAGTCAGTTGTATCTATATCCGGTGTCTGAAAAATGAATGGAGCACAATTAGCATTAAATTGAAATCCAGGTCTATCAATCACCATCCATACTTAAATCAGTTTTAAGCCGTTGTTTAATATATAAAGAAGGCACTTGAAACTTAGTAGGTGTAATGCAGTAAAAATTGGCATTGCATTTGCCGCATGTTTAAGAAGTTAGCATTTGAAGTCTTCAGATGTAAGTAATAAGTTGATTCTGAGAATGCTATTTATTTTGAATATTTATATGTAAATTGATCAGATGATTATAGTAGGCTGATACGCCCTAATCATCAAAAGTTTCAAGCACGAGTGCCATGGATTTCTTAACAGATTTCGTCTATCGTTTAGTCATGCGACTACCATCCATGTTTGGAGTGGTTTCGGAGACCGATGGAATATCCATGATTAAGAATTCAGGCACTGACGCAGATGTCGCTGCAGCAATGAGTGTTACTCCGGATCCATTGTTTCTCAAAGGTCTCATCATCATGTTGTTAATAGGTTGTATCATTCTCGTTTGTAAGAAGTTAACGAGAATCGACATTGCCTACGCGCGTGAGCTCTAGATTTGTACCAAACGTTAAACCTATTCCACCCAATTTAATCTTCCGATTCGAATACCATCCAATGAAGGAAGGAGGCAAGCTATATACCACTGATCTTCAAATTCGAAGATTTCAGGAGCGGCTACCGGAATCGAGCCAATAAAATAACGATCATCATCAATGCCGAAATTTAGAGGATCTGGAGATCTGTAGATATTGGTTTTATTATTCTTCCCATACATTTCTGTCCTGAACAGAAAATAGTCATCGTTGATTTGTACGACAAAAGGGCATTCAGCTTGCCATAATTTCCCTTTACCAACATGGCCTCCATAAGACACTTTCCTGGACGCACTCCAGTTTAATAAATCGGTTGATGTCCTGGCGTAAATAGCACCATCGTTATTTGGGTGCGCCACATAATAGCAGATCCAATATTCTTTCGTCTTGATGAGCATAGCATCTCTGGTGTTGGTTTCGGTCGGGTCTCCAAATAGGGCGGGAGTCCCCTCCCGGATCACCCGGGTGAAATTTTTGCCATCCCTGCTCTCGGCCAGACAAATATGATTCCAATCACCATAAAACATTTTATAGTCTGATCCTAGTTTAATGACATAGGGTGCTTGCATGCCACCTGCTTCTTCACCCACACTCGTATCGCCCCGCATTTGTATCCCTCGGGGCGTCCAATTATGATCCTGTAATGATTTACCTTCCCATCCAAAGAAAAGCCTGGTTTTACCCGCCTCCCGGGTTTTTCGGATACATGACCATACTTGCCAGGTCCCATCAAGAGCCTGCCAAATACCAAAATCGACTGGTTGTTGATCACTGGATGTTAACGAGCCAAGATCGGGATTATCTGCTATTTGCCACCAATCTTCTACCAAGACCGGCCGGAGACTGTCAGATTTGGGAGCGATCAATAACAATAACCCATAAATAATAGAAATCATCTGCATTGCCTTTGAGTAAGAAATATAGTTTATTAGTTCGACTAACCCTAATATGATTTTTGGTCAATCAGTTTCGCCAGCAATTTTACATTTGGGCACATGGAAGCCTAGTAGACAAACCCATAAATTTTATGGACTTAAACCGGGACTATTTTTCGATAGACACTGGTGTATTTATAATGACCTTTTAAGTTACAACCCATATATTAATTCACTTTTGAAAATTTAATGACTTCTAAATTATTGTCAGTGGTCAATCTCAGAAAATAAATTCCTTCAGGTAAAAAATCAATACGATGTTTATCAGATGCCGGATCCAGATTTAGTACTAAAGTGCCTGTCTCATTAAATAATTGAACTGAATGAATTTCTGATGTTGAATTAATATTTAAAAACTCGTAGGCAGGATTAGGAAAAACATTTATCCCATCCATTTTATGGCAACCAGACAGCTGTGCGATAATTTTTGAATCTATATAGTTTCCATCAAGATCAACTTGTCTCAGTCGGTAGTATTTTAAGGGAGCCAATTGTTGGTCAAAAATGGAATATAGGGTCCTATCTTTTTCTAAAGATAAGACCGTGACGATGGTCGAAAAATTTTCACCGTCGTCACTAGTTTGGAGCTCGTAGTGACTATGATTTATGTCAGAGTCTATACTCCAGTGTATCTGATTTTCACAATTAATATTCGTGACTTCAAAGGAGCTAAATCTAACAGGAGGCGAGATCGGGTTTAATACAAAATTGATGTTGGTCACGCTATCTGGAACGAAATTAATAATGGTGTCCTTGCTTTCATAGCCAGCGCGACTGATCCTTACGGAAACAGTATTTGTTGTGGTGGGAGGGGCATTGCCTGTCAGGGTAGTTTGATCGGCCAGACCAATGCCATAATGACCATCTTGAAAAGAATATTGATAGGTGCTGTCTATCGCATAGATTTCTATCAATGCACTGTCAATCGGCAGACTATCTGTATCAAGGACAAAACCCTGCAAATATCCACATCTTATGGTGTAGTCAGATTGTAAAACAAACAGTCCATTGGAGATGTCTGAACCTAGAATAATATCACTATTAAAAAAGGGAAAGGCACCCCATGCTCCACTTGAATAAGCTGTTGATTCATTGGTATCAAAACTGCCCACTTCAACAGGAATTTCTGGTTTTGAGATGTCTACGATTTTAATACCCTCACTGTAGTAAGAAATAATCAGATGGTTGTCTTTTACATGTACATTATGGGGAATAATAGGTCTTGACAAATTGGTGGATGGTGCATATCGTCCGACCAAATGAAGATCGTTGATGTTGCTGATATCGTAACATTCCACCACACCCCCAATTCTTTCATCGGTGGTAAATAAGAAATTACCATCATCCGTGGTCCAGGTATTATGGGTAAAATGCCTTCCCGTCTCCTGACTGGCAATCACATCGGTCTGAATCGGGATTGAACTTCGATCGAGTGATATGACAGTAAATTTTCCTAAATAAATGTCGGATGTAAACATCAGGTTGCGAGCCTCATTTACAAAGACATCATGAGCATATTGAGGGGGGCCGAAGCCCACAATGGGTGGTATGGAGTCGTTCTGTTTTAGATCAAAAATGACGACTCCTCCTTCGTTCAATTGAGATCCACAGACATACATTAAACCCTGTCTGTCAATATATAAATTGTGTGCAGTCCAAAGCGTATTACCCAAATCATCATGAGGCAGGTATGACCAGTTTCTGATCGCAGCAGTGTCGCTCATATCAATCACCTGAATACCGAATCCTCCCTGGTCTGCTACTACATACAAATAATCACCATAACTTTTCAGATCGCGCCAAATACCTTCAGCACCAGGTATTTCAGCAATAAGTTGGGGACTTGTTGGATCTGATAAGTCATAAATGGATGTCCCACAACGGGTACCGAGCGCTGCATATTCGGTGCCGTTACTATGCTGTAGTCCCCAAACATCATTGAAGCCAGCGAG
>JAGQWV010000011.1 GCA_020437045.1 Saprospiraceae bacterium
TCAGTAGAAGCGAAACCGCATATGGCCTTTGTCATATAAGGCTTTCTATGATGATGAGATGGCGAAAAAGAAGCGGACAATAGTATTAGTTATTGTGGAAATACTGCACTGGACGATTGATGAATTCAAATAGACTCGGTGACCAATGCTATAATTAAGATGGAGGAAGGCCCTCCGCAGACGCTGTACAGGCAGAGTCTGCAAATCGCCTTAAAGGTGCCGATCAGATCTTGGTAAAACAAGCTGATGGTAATTCAATAATTTTTCAGATATTGAGAAATTCATAGCCTGTGGCTGAAATTTTTACCTCAAGAAATAAAAGATATTGGTGCACACCTGGCCAAATAAAACGAGAGAACAGATCGCTGTAGTCAAAGTTTATCAACCTTGGTCAAGGCAGGTCGGTTATCGATTCTCAAGCCAGAGATCGACCATATCTAGTGCCAACTAGATCACATGAATCAAGCAATATTTTGCTCAAAAAATCAAAACAAGATGACGTTACTACTTCCAGAAAAAACCACCGATTATATGTACCCCTTCTTATCAGGTGTTTTGTCCCTGCTGATCTTCCTATTACCATTTGGGCTCTTTGCTCAGGTCAATGTAGGTTATGTCGAAGACTTTGAGTCATTTGCGCTTTGTACTGCATCTTGTAACAGTCCCTGTAGCCTGAGCAATGGATGGATTAATGATGCCACTGATGCTGCTAACTGGATTGTTGATGAAAATGGAACTCCCAGTGGTGCAACAGGGCCGACAGTTGATTACGTTCCCGGGACGGCATTAGGCAATTATATTTATCTGGAATCATCCAATCCCTGCTCTGCAAATGTAACCGCTAATATGTGGTCGCCAGAACTTGATCTCCTGGGCACCAATGCACCCTTTTTCGAATTTTATTACCATATGTATGGATTAACAATGGGCACCCTGCATATTGACATCTCCACTGATCATGGGGTTTCATTTATAAATGATTGATCTTATTTAAGAAGCAGGTTGATACAGACGATCAGCGGTCAGCACCTGAGGCAGGTGATTTAAAGAACCATATCTGGAGGGATCGGACCAGAATAGAGCTACATATAGGCAATTGTCGGCTTATCAAGATATTATGTTAAATATTGGGCATTGAGGGAATTCAACTCGTCAATAGCAATGACACAAATCCGACAACATTTTCGTAAAAAACCAGTAGTTCGGGTATTTAAGCAAAATTACAGCTTAAACCTTGTCGGAAATATGGGACTAATTGCCGGATTCCTGCTTTTCATACCCCTCTCATTGGTCTAATTTAGTGGTTGAATAACGGCCAGAAATGGACATCCATTAAATAAAAATTTGCACATGCTATTCTCCGGTAAAGTCACAACTCTACTTATCGTCTTAGGTTTCTGTCTCTTGAATATGAAAGGCTATACTCAGGCACAAACCGGACCTGACGATTTCCGCATCAGTAATCAGGGGCCTCCATTAAATTTTGTATTTGAGGCGAGAGATCCTGCGATTGCCTATAATTCAAATGACAGCAATTATCTGGTCGTATGGTCCGGAGTACTCAGTGCTTCAGGTTCTTTCAATAAAAAATTCGAAATTTTTGGTCGGCTGATCGATGCCCACGGGGAAAAAATCGGATCCGATTTCCGGATCAGTTCGACGCTGGCGGAAAATGATTTACGCCTTGATGCCGAAAATCCAAGTGTCGCCTATAATTCTACGGATAATAATTTTCTGGTCGTATGGGATGCTCCGGCTAGTTTTTTTGAGATCACTTCCACCGCCGTCAATGATCAAAATGAGATTTTCGGACAATTACTGGCAGCTGACGGATCAGAAATAGGTGCGGATTTTCGCATCAGTGATATTGGTCCTCCGGGTCAGGTTGATTTTGATGCGGACGATCCGGATATCTCTTACAATCCCCTATTAAATAATTATTTAGTGGTATGGTCGGGAGATGATGTAAGAAGTGAAAATGAAATTTATGGACAATTTATCAGTGCTGCCGGAGTGGAGACCGGGATAAATGATTTTCGCATCAGTGATATGGGGCCGGATGGAAATACGGCCTTTAATGCCTTTAACCCTTCGATAGATTACAATGTCCACCACAACAATTTTTTGATTGTCTGGCAGGGTGATGATAATACAGGGGATTTAGTGGATAATGAGCAGGAAATTTTTGGGCAAATCATTACCGCCGACGGCCTGGAAACCGGCCCCAATGATTTTCGCATCAGTGATATGGGACCGGATGGAGATATTAATTTTGATGCCTTCCAACCGGACCTGGTTTTTAATTCCGAAGATACTTCCTATTTGGTAGCCTGGCGTGGAATTGAGTTGGGGGACAATGAAGAAATTTTGAAGCAAGAAGTTTATGGCCAAATTGTTTCGGGAAATGGCCAGGAAATCGGTCCAAACGATTTTCAGATCAGTGACCTGCTTATTAAAAATATCGGGATCGCTTTAAGCAAACCTGGTCTCACCTATGATCCCGAAAGAAACAAGTTTCAGGCGTTCTATGAGGCGATAGCCAGTAGTGATACTAGTGTTGAAGGGCTGGAATCAGAATTGGAAATATTTGGAAGCGAAATAAGTAATGATGGAAAGACCGTTCTTTCCCCATTCCAAATTAGTGAAATGGGGCCGGACGGAGATTTCGCTTTTAATGCCCGATCAACCGGAACTGCCTATGATGAAAATAATCATAATTCGCTGGTCATCTGGCAGGGCAATGAGATGTCAGATGAATTATTGGCAAATGAAAAGGAAATTTTCGGTCAATTGATTACACAATGTCTTGATATAATCACCTCCGAAAATCTTTCCTCACCATTGCCTTCCGGTATTTTTCAGGTATCAGAAACCATTTCTTATCAGGGAATAATTGAGTCTGGAGGTGAGGTCATATTTGACGCCGGACAGATGATTGTTTTAGAGCCAGGTTTTGCAGTACAGGATGGCGCTCTTTTTATGGTGATGACAGACGGATGCCCGTAATTTTGCGATTGAGTTTTTACCTCGATCGAAAGTCTGATCATTGGTGGTAATGCTACCTCTTAAAGTTGAAAATAGTAATTAAACTTTAGAACGATCGCCCGACTTTTCGGTCCAAATCCATTTTCCGTTTGATAATTGTCTGTATAAACCAGAAATAAGTCGCTCATCGCGCGATATCGCCATTGCAACCGGCTATTGATATTTAAATTATCCGCCTGGGTATTAAATTGAATAAAAGTTGTCCAAAATAAATTATTGCTAAAATTAACCACCAATTGAGGATTGATAAGCCATAGCTGGGTATTACCATAATCAGCGCCTAATCGAATGTCATTCATTTCGAGTCCCAAGGCAAAATTACCCCAGGGCTGCGTACGGTAATTGATCGTCGTACGGACGGTCGATTTAGTCCCGGTGTAAAATGCACCGTGCACTAAAAACATCTCCAGGTTAAAGCGTCGGCGCAGATCCGTATTAAATTGGATATTATACTCGGAAAAATTATACTTGCCTACCGGTAGGGGTGTTTCTCCGGTAATCTGAAAAGGATAAAGTAAATGAACAAAATTATGATTGATCCGAAAGCGCAATTGACTGGTATTCTGGAAGAACAGAAAATATCGTAAACGGGTGTAGGATTCATTCAATAACCCATTTCTTACCCACCAGACATAATTTTCCAGCCCCACCCAATGCCGTACCACCCGTTTGTTCTGAGGATACCAACTGTAATCCAGATTGGTCGCCGAATAGGTGTATCCAATGGGGACAATAGCATTTGCGACCGGATCATAGTTGTCTAACCGGCTCACAAAGCCGAGATCCGCAGAGTAATTATCGCCCATTTTCTGAAATTCCCAACTGGCTTGAAATTGCCTGCCGTTATAGCCAATGTTTCCGACCAGAAATTGATTTTGCTGGTCCCGATCTTCCTTAAATGCCTGATTATAGCCAGCTTTACCTCTCCATCGGCCATCATTGGAGAGATATTCAAACTCCAAAGTGCCGTTACGGCCATAGTCGTCTTCTCCCACCTCCTGCCGGTTTACAAACAATCCGCGAATAGTCGACCTTTTGAAGACCTTGCGATGTAGAGCGGCGGCCGTATAGTTCTGGGCGGGTAGGGCATCCTGATTCCGGGTTTGTGCATTTAAAATTCCGATTCTCCAATTGGCATCCAGGTTTCCGCTGAGTCGGGCTCCATAGGTGATGGGCACCTTATTGCCCCGCACATCCAGGCCAATTCTTCTGCTGAAGAAGGGGGCATCGGGAAAAGCTCCGAAGTTGGTAAAGATATCCGCATTTTCAAGAAAAAATTGCCTCCTCTCGGGAAAGAAAATAGAAAAACGGGTCAGATTCGTGACTTGCTGATCTACATCTGTTTGCGAAAAATCAGGATTCAAAGTGAGATCCACATTGAGTGTCGGTGACAGTCCGATCTTTGCTTCTCCCCCGACCGAAAAGTCCCCAACACTTCGGTCCGAATCTTCCTGGTCATCCTCATAAGAACCTAACACATAGGGAGTGATCGAGATGTTTCTATTGGCAACCTGGGGAGCAGCATCCCACCGCAATGAACCGCAAAATCCCAAATCCGTAGGGAGAAATTGTACCGGTACCCTGGCCCACACTTGTAATTCATTGGACTGTCGGTCACTGCGCCAAAAATTGATCCCCCACTGCCCAAGACCTTCTTTATAGCGAATGCTTTTAAAGGGAATTGCCATTTCGACGACCCATCCATCCGGGGTTTCCTGAACCGCAGAGTACCACCGGGCATCCCATGACGGATCTACCGATTCGACGAAAAATCCCTGTGCAGCGGATACCAGCGCCTCCGTTTGGGCTCCACCAGCGTTGATACCAAAAGTATATCCCAACGTCTTTTGACCCAAAGGATCAAAAATAACCGCAAAAGCGTCGCTTTCATCCAACGCTCCATCCCGCTTGAGGGATTGAATAACATAGTTGCGGGATGCTTTCATCATCGCAGCCAGGTAAATATTCTTATCATCATAAGTAATGCGAACCCTGGTCTCTTGGCTGGCTGGTTTCTGATCAATGGGTGCATTTTGCCAGAAACCGCCTGCCCATTCTGCC
>JAGQWV010000504.1 GCA_020437045.1 Saprospiraceae bacterium
CCTATATGCTCACTGGTGATTCTAAATACAAAGAATGGCTTTTGGATTATGTCGATGCATGGTTAGAGCGAATGGAAGCCAACGATGGTATTATTCCGACGAATGTTGGATTAGATGGACGCATTGGAGGAGCTGCTGATGGTAAGTGGTATGGGGGTGTCTATGGTTGGGGATTTTCTCCCGTAGTGCCACAGACGGGAATAAGAGCAGATCGAAACCGGGTCGAGCGAGGTCAAGTTGGATTTATCAATGCATTACTGTTAACCGGAGATCGAAAGTATATGACAGCATGGGGCAATATGCTAGATCAGGTCAATTCGCATAGCCGTCAAATAGAAGGAAAGACCCAGTATCCCCGGATGTACGGTGATAATGGGTGGTATGCATTTCAACCAACACCATGGTCGTCAGGTGCGCTGGAGTGTTATTTTTTCACGTATGATCCCCAGGATAAAGCACGTGTCCATAATAATGAATGGATCACCTTCCTGGATGGAGAAGATGAAGATTATCCGGAGCGATCTATGAAAGCTGATTTTGCCAGAATTCGTGATAAAATTGAAGCTATGCATCAGGATCAAACCACGCCAGATACCAGACTTGCCGATGATCCTATGGAGTTTAATCCCGCTACCGTGGGAACACTTAGACAGTTGATGATGGCAGGATTAGATCCCGGCCGGGGTGGTGCCCTGCTCCACTGCCGTCTACGATATTTCGACACTATAAATCACCGGGCCGGTATTCCACAAGATGTGGGAGCATTGATTGACGAGATGACAGCAGATCATGTTGCCGTGACGTTGGTTAATCTCGATCAAATACATGGAAAGGAATTGATCGTACAGACAGGCGCTTATGCAGAACATCAATGCTCATCAGTGGAGATCAATGGGCAGCATTTTTCCGTAGATCAGCCTCATTTTACGGTCCGGCTATCACCTGGTGCAGGGGCTCGCCTAATCATCCGGAACCGACGATTTGTTAATGATCCCACCATTTTGTTTCCCTGGGATCAGTCCTCGAATATCAGAAAATAGATACAGAAGCTAAGTGATCTTCTCAACTCGAAAAGCAAGGATGAATAGGGTGCAAAACCAATTTTAGTTAGAAAAATGCATTTTTCTGAGTAACCATCTAATTAAGATGGGAATCATGAAGATTGGCCAGAAGAAAGTTTTGACGAATATTAAAATCATACCGTAAAATCCAGTATGATGAGTATACCTGAAAATCGAAAAAAACTTAAATATCAGAAAGATCAGAATGGCAAGGATAATGAAGTGAAGGTATGAGGGCAATCGTTCATTAGTTGTTCCAGCCGAAGCAAGGAAAGGGATCCAGACAAAAAAAATTAACATCCCCAAGCCATACATATAAACCATGACGGTCTCCCGTGCGGACCTTTGCGCCTTACTAAAAAACTGATGAGAGACCAGCCAAAAAAATATGGCATAAAAAACCAACAAGTTGATCATAATTATTTGTTCAATCTCGGTGAGTTCCTGACTTTTTATCTTCTGATTATGATCCGAAAGACTTTTTAGATTTATGTATTCTGCTCTTTTTGCCAACATGGAATATCCCTCTTCCTCAAAAAAGGATTGTAAATCCTCTGTAGTTGGGCTATTCGCTGTTCCTAAGCGCATTTTGAGTCGATCTTCTACGAGTTGGTTATATAGGATCGTGTCAGAAGTGCGGTTTAAGTCTTGTAGCCCAAATATTTGCTTGAATACTCCATGATCTTCGGAATCCATAACAGTAGTGATTTGGTTCCAGGATTCTGGCTTTGGAGGCTCATCGAAGAACGTCAATCCCCAGGGCGATATGGATCCTATAATCAAGGAGAGACCAATGGCCGTAAAGAGAAAAGCCATGGGTTTAACTTTATTATCCCATTTTTCATCAAAGACTTCATCAAAAAACTGCTTATGATTAAATAAGTAATTTTTGAAGGTAAGTAGAAAATCCCGCGGATATATTTCCTCCCACCAGTCATGTAAAATGTTAGAATTATGGGTGGAGGTGGCTTGTGGTGGGTTGGAGGCTAATTGGTTTTCATCTTTCATTGTTGGTTTCCAAAGACGTCCGGGGCAGAGATTTACGTATTTATTCGCTTTATTAAAATTATCACTTGATAATATAAG
>JAGQWV010000505.1 GCA_020437045.1 Saprospiraceae bacterium
AGGATACAGAGGAGGAGCGTACCCGGGCTATGGCAGAAATTACCACTAATCCATTTCCGATTACGGCAGATGGACTGGACAGAGGAAAACAACTTTATGTAGTTTACTGTGGTATTTGCCATGGTGACAAAGGGGATGGTGCTGGCTATCTGGTGAGAGAAGATGGTGGAGTTTATCCTGCTCAACCAGCAAATTTTCTGCTTCCTGATTTCGTATCATCATCGGAAGGCCGATATTATTACGCCATCATGTACGGTAAAAATGTGATGGGTGGCTATTCTGACAAACTTTCTTACGAGGAGCGATGGGAGGTCATTCATTATATCCGTTCGCTACAGGCTAAAGAAGCGAAGAAGGAATATAGTGAGACTAAAAATACCTTTAATAATAGCATACCTGGTGCACTGACAGAAGGCCAAATGGCTCAGATGGAAGAAGAATCCATGATGGAAGAGCATGCAGATGGTATGCAAATGGAACACGATCAGCAACATTAATTTAAATATCTTTTAGCTAATGAATCATTTTACTCTGGCCGGACGGGAAAGAACGCTCTTGATGAGCTTAATGATATTGGGGCTGGTATGTCTGGGGATAACCTATATCACAGATGATGCTTTGCATTCAAGATTTTGGAGCAACTTTTTACACAATAGTGTATTTTTTACAGGTATAGCCTTTTTAGCACTGATGTTTTATGCAGCTAATCTGATTGCACTTTCAGGTTGGCACGTAGTATTTAAAAGAATTTGGGAAGCATTCGCACAATTTCTTATTGTTGGAATAGTGTTGATGTTTATTGTGATCCTGGGGTTATGGCTGGGAGCTCATCATATTTACCATTGGGCAGATTCAGAGGCAGTGATGGGTGATGAAGTGTTGAGTGGTAAAAGTGGCTTTCTTAATCCCGTGATGTACACCCTCTTTACCTTGATTATTCTTGGGGTATGGTACTTTTTTGCAACAAAACTGAGAGCATTCTCCATTGAAGAAGATAAAGTATCCAAATGGGATTTTAGTGTGCATGAAAAGAAGATGCGGGTTTGGGCTTCCTGGTTTTTGCCGATCGGTGGTTTCACCAGCGCAGCAATCGTATGGCAGTGGGTCATGAGTATCGATGCGCATTGGTACAGCACATTGTTTGCCTGGTATTGTACCATCAGCTGGTTTGTTTCCATGCTCTGCATTACGGTACTTACCTTAATCTTCTTGAAAAGTAAAGGGTATTATCATGAAGTTAAAGCTGATCATTTTCATGATTTGGGAAAATTTGTATTCGGATTCAGTGTTTTCTGGACCTATTTGTGGTTCTCCCAGTATATGTTGATTTGGTATGGAAACGTCGGAGAAGAAACGATTTATTTCCGTGAGCGCTTTGACAACTATCCGGTACTTTTTTATGGAAATCTTGTAATCAACTTTGTATTACCATTTCTCGTTCTCTTGCGTAACGATACTAAGAGAAAAATGGGGGTAATGGCAGTTATATGCAGCATTGTCCTGGTGGGACACTGGATTGATTATTTTCTGATGATCAAGCCGGGAGTTGCTATTACTGCTCATCATGCTCTGGAAGGGGGCCATGCTGCAAGTGAAGCTGCTACCCATGGAGCTGAGGCAATGGCTCATGCTGTTTCCCATGGCGCTGAAGCAGCTGAACATGTAAGCCATTTTGCTGTCGGATTTACCATTCCCGGACTATTGGAATTTGGAACATTTTTAGGATTCGCTGCCCTATTTGCTTACTTCTTTCTGATTCAGTTAGGTAAGGCTCCCTTGGTGGCTAAGCGAGATCCATATATCGATGAGAGTTTACATCATCACGTTGTATAATAAAGCATAGAAGGACAAAATGACAACAGGTTTAATTATAATCGTAGCGTTTTTACTACTTGCTATTGTAGTAGTTCAAATTAGTCGCATCAATGAAATCGCTAAGCAACTGCGTGGCGAAGTAGAGGCAGAAAGAAGAAGTAATGATCGTCAGGGGAAATATCTCTTTGGGTTTATGGTGGTTTTCCTCCTGGCAACCGTATATTCCGCCTGGCACTACAAGAACTATTTTCTTGGCTATGGTCCCCATACAGCAGCATCAGAACACGGACCAAGTATTGACAAACTGTTTCTGATCACCCTGGTGATTACTGGAATCGTCTTTATCATTACGCACATTGCCTTATTTTACTTTGCCTATAAATACAAGCATCGACCAGAAGGTAGAGCTAGTTTTATGCCCCATGATAACAAACTGGAGATTATCTGGACAGCGATACCTGCCTTTGCCATGTTTGCTTTGGTGATCAATGGTCTGGTGGTTTGGAATAAAGTAATGGCGGATGTGGACCCCGATGAGGAGTACATGGAAATTGAGGCGATGGGTTATCAGTTTGCCTGGGCATTGAGATACCCGGGGCCAGATGGTAAGCTTGGAAGTCGTAACTACAAATTGATAAACGGAGTAAACCCCATGGGCCAGGATTGGCAAGATTTGAAGAATCTTGATGATTTTCAGCCTGGGGAGTTGGTATTGCCGAAGGGCAAAAAGATCCGGGTAAGAATTACGGCCAGAGATGTATTGCATGATTTTTATTTACCTCAGTTTCGGGTAAAGATGGATGCGGTACCTGGTCTACCCACTTATTTTGTGTTTACCCCTACAAAGACAACCGAAGAATACCGGGAAGAACTGTCAAAATATCCTGAATATCAGGTACCATACGATCCTGCAGATCCAACAGGTCCTAAAAAATGGGAAGCATTCGAGTATGAACTGGCTTGCGCCGAATTATGTGGATCAGGACACTATAGCATGAAAAAGATCGTGAAGATTGTTGAGCAGGATGAATATGATGCGTGGGCACGACAGCAAAAGTCTTTTTATTTTTCATCGATCCGGGGCACAGACGAAGATCCCTATACCGATCAGTTATTTGATTTTGAAATTCAGGCAAGAAAAGCAGAATTTGACGATGCCCTTAATGCAGCGATTGCGGCACCAACACCTGATGAACGTATTCTATCATTGAAATATGTCTTCTTTGAGACAGGTTCAGCGACGTTGACACCACTATCCAAATATGAACTCGACAACCTTGTCGCTGCTATGAAGGAAAGGGAGTCATTGAATATTGAAGTAGGTGGACATACCGATAATACCGGTAATACGGAATCCAATCAAGCGCTATCTCAGCAGCGAGCGGATGTGGTATCACAATATCTGACAAATGCGGGTATTGATGCCAGCAGAGTTACTGCGGTCGGATATGGACAGGAAAAACCGCGAGACACCAACGATACTGATGAAGGAAGAGCGAATAATCGCAGAACAGAAATTAAAATCACTAATTCATAATAAATCCAGGCGAAATGGCAAATATTGCAGATACCACCTCTACCAAGGAAGATGCTTTAATTGAAGAGCTCGGCTATGACGATCATTTTCATGAGCATCATCATGGCGACAAGTATCAAGCGAGTTTTATAACCAAGTATATTTTTTCGCAAGATCATAAAGTGATTGCCAGACAATTTCTCATCACAGGTATGATCTGGGCAATTATTGGTTCGGCCATGTCCGTTATTTTCCGGTTACAATTGGGTTTCCCGGAAGAAAGCATCGCTTGGTTAAAGCCTTTGTTAGGTAAATGGATTGTGGTAAATAGTGACGGTGTAGGTACGTTAGATCCAGAGTTTTATTATGCTTTGGTGACGATGCATGGTACCATCATAGTTTTCTTTGTATTGACGGCAGGATTGAGTGGCACCTTTAGTAACTTACTTATTCCCCTGCAAGTCGGAGCAAGAGATATGGCCTCACCATTCTTAAATATGCTTTCCTACTGGTTTTTCTTCTTAGCCAGCGTAGTAATGTTTATCTCCTTGTTTCTAAATACTGGTCCATTTGCTGGTGGTTGGGTTGCTTACCCTCCTCTAAGTGCTTTGCCTGAAGCATCTAATGGTTCGAAAGCTGGTATGACGATGTGGGTGACTTCACTGGTATTTTTCGTGGTGTCGGTTTTGCTTGGTGGTGTAAATTATATCACAACCGTGCTTAACTTAAGAACCAAAGGTATGAGTATGTGGAGAATGCCCCTGACAATCTGGGCTTTCTTTATCACGGCCATCATCGGATTATTATCTTTTCCAGTTCTTGTCTCCGGTTTCTTACTGCTGATGTTTGACCGGGGTATGGGAACGAGCTTTTACCTTAGTGAAATTTTTATCGGAGGTCAGGCTCTAGATTATGTTGGAGGTAGTCCTATTTTATATCAACACCTCTTCTGGTTCCTTGGACACCCGGAAGTATACATTATTATATTGCCTGCCATGGGACTCACATCGGAAGTTCTTTCGGTACAATCCAGAAAGCCAATTTTTGGATACCGGGCTATGGTTTTATCAATCCTGGCTATTGCCTTCTTGTCCTTTATTGTCTGGGCTCACCATATGTTTATGGCAGGAGTTAATCCTTTTATCTCCAATATCTTTGTAATTTTTACCCTGATCATCGCCGTACCATCAGCGGTTAAGGTCTTCAACTGGATCGCAACCCTCTACAAGGGTAATATCCGGATGAATACACCAAGCCTTTTTGCCATCGGATTTGTGTCGATGTTTATTTCGGGTGGTTTGACCGGTATCTTTTTGGGTAATTCTGCGATCGATATTCCATTACATGATACATACTTTGTGGTAGCTCACTTTCATATTGTAATGGGTGTTGCGGCGTTTATGGGGATGTTCGCGGGCGTTTATCACTGGTTTCCCAAGATGTTTGGACGGTTTATGAACGACACCCTGGGTAAAATTCATTTCTGGGGAACAATGATCGGCGCTTATGTGATTTTCTGGCCAATGCACTATCTGGGTATGATCGGTTTCCCTCGTCGCTATTATAGTTTTGAAGCCTTTGATACTTTTAAGGATTTCCAGGGGCTCAATAAATTTATCACCATAGGCGCAATTGTGGTTTTTGCAGTACAGTTGCTTTTTGTCATTAACTTTTTCTACAGTATCTGGAAAGGTAAGAAACAAACTACCAGAAATCCATGGGGAGCCAGTACTTTGGAGTGGACTACTCCAATTAAGGCAGGACACGGAAACTGGCCAGGAAAAATACCAACCGTACACCGTTGGCCCTATGATTATGGAAAGGATGGTAAAGAATTTGTGACCCAAATTACTCCCCTGGAGGAAGGTGAAGAATCGGAACACTAGTACGGTTATTTAATTTCAAGGAATAGACGTTGAAAAATAAAGAAAATCAAATAGTGCTGGAGTCTACAGTATCCACTATAGAATATTCTAAGTGGACCGATATAAAAATGTTAATCAAAATGAGATTGACATTGCTAGTCGTGTTTAGTGCATTATTAGCATATATGATCGCAGCGGGACAGGACTTTTCAGTGACAGCCTTCCTGATATTGGGATTGGGTGGTTTCAGCATTACAGCAGCTGCAAACGCATTAAACCAAGCCCTGGAAAAGGACTACGACCGGTTAATGACAAGAACCGCCAATCGGCCGGTGGCGACAGGCAGGATGACGATGGGAGAAGCCGTTTTGCTCGGGGGACTGTTTTTTGTCCTTGGTATAACATTATTAGCTTATTTCAACCCACTTTCAGCAGTGCTTGGTGCTTGTGCGGTGGTAAGTTATTCCTTTTTATATACACCATTAAAGCGATGGACTACCTTATCAGTGTTTGTAGGGGCTGTTCCGGGTGCACTGCCCACCATGATTGCAGTCGTGGCACATGAAGGTACGGTCACTCCAATGGCGGTGATCCTGTTTGGCATACAATTCTTTTGGCAGTTTGCCCATTTTTGGTCTATTGGGTTTTTAGGATTTGAAGATTATAAGAGGGCGGGATTTAAGTTAGTTCCTGAACTGGATGGCAATGCTCACCCTAATTTGGGGTTGCAATCCATGTTCTTTAGCCTACTCCTCATTCCGGTTTGTCTAGCTCCTTATTATTTGAGACTGATAGGTTTAGTGCCATGTATTTTGGCAGGGCTATTATCAATCGCATATGCTTATTATGGATGGAATTTGCAGAAGTCCAAGGATGCTTCCGCTGCTAAAAAACTGATGTTTTATTCATTTATATATCTGCCGGCGGTATTGATCATTTATTATATAGGAAGCATATGATGGAGATGACCATTAAGCAGTTTGAGGAGAAGCGGGGAAATTTAAATCCACTCAAGTTTGCCCTATGGATTAGTCTGGCTAGTATATCTATGCTCTTCGCCGGCTTTATGAGTGCATATATGGTACGTCAGGCAGCTGGCAATTGGTTTGAATTTACGCTTCCCTGGCATTTTACGGCCAGTACGATGATTATAGTAATTAGTAGTGTGATTGCCCATATTACTCTTGAACAGTTCAAGAGGGGAAATGAGGGGGCATACAAGATATTTTTGATTTTGACTTTTGTATTGGGCCTTGCTTTTGTCATCCTGCAGTATCTGGGTTGGCAAGCAATGATGCAGGCAGGTATTGATTTTAAAGCCAATCCCTCCGGTGCATTTGTCTATGTCATAAGTGGCGTTCATGTTGCCCATGTACTGGCTGGATTAGCGGCTTGGTGCGTAGCCCTTGTACATGGTTTTGGATTGCCATTTAAACCAACTAAAAAGAGAATAGGCCGGTTAGAGTTAACCGCACAATATTGGCACTATGTAGATTTACTTTGGGTGGTGCTATTTTTATTTTTAACATATTACAGATAAGAAGTAATCTTATGTCAGCAGAAACAGTGCATTCTCACATGTCGGTGGAAGATGAAAGCAAGCTATGGTCTGGAGGGTCATCTCCATTCAAGGCTAGCTATGGTAAACTAATGATGTGGTATTTTCTATTGTCAGATGCCTTCACATTTGCAGGATTCCTGATTGCTTATGGAACCCTTCGCTTTAGTAACCAGTCCTGGCCGGTGCCTGACTTTGTCTTTAGTAGCTTTCCCTTTCTTAAAGGCCATGCACCGCTTTTGTTTGTGAGTCTCATGACCTTCATCCTGTTAGCATCCTCTTTTACGATGATCAGAGCGGTACAGGAGGGTAAAGAGGAAAACAAGAAAGGTGTTGTCAAATGGATGGCTTTAACTATTATCGGAGGTCTTATGTTCCTTGGTTGCCAAGCTTGGGAATGGACAAAGCTGATTAAGGACGAACATGTGACGGTTACACAAGATCCGTTTAATACACATCTGGCAGATGGTGTCTATCTGGACGATGAGCATGGACATCCTTATGCTGCTGGTGCCGAGGCTGAGACATTTCAGAAAGACTATAGTTATTTGATGCATAAAGTCGACGGAGCGTTCGTTCAAAGGAGATTTAAATATACTTCCGGTCCCCACGAAGGTGAAATCGGAAGACAGACCTTTGGCCCAAAAGCCTTTGGAGCTTTGTTTTTCTTTATTACCGGATTTCATGGATTTCACGTCTTTTCAGGAGTGCTATTTCTATTGATAATAGCGGTTAATGTGGCGAGTGGATTATATGTAAAACGAAGGAATGGTTATGAGATGGTTGAAAAAATCGGTCTCTACTGGCACTTTGTGGACCTGG
>JAGQWV010000506.1 GCA_020437045.1 Saprospiraceae bacterium
CACTTCCATCATTTTATTAAAAGATACGATCGTTACATCTTTTCCTTCCATTCTCACAGCTGCTTTACCGATTGGAGTCAGATATTCACCCTCGGGCACCTCCCCTTTCATTCCATAGAGAAGTTCAGATTCCATCATACATACCGGATCATTATCTCGGATTGCCGACTTTAATAAACCCTTGGCATCTTTAGGTTCCGTACATGAAACCACTTTTAATCCAGGAGTATTTGCCATCCAACTTTCAAAAGTCTGAGAGTGCTGCTGAGCCAACTGACCGGCTGCACCGGAAGGACCGCGAAAGACAATTGGGCAACTGAATTCACCCGCAGATTGTGATAAGGTCTTAGCGGCATTATTGACGATTTGATCGAAGGCAAGAATAGCAAAGTTCCAGGTCATAAATTCGACGATCGGACGTAACCCATTCATCGCTGCACCTACTCCCAATCCGGTAAATCCTAATTCTGTGATGGGGGTATCAATAACTCTTTTTGCGCCAAATTCATCCAGCATCCCCTTACTAACCTTGTAAGCGCCATTATATTCAGCTACCTCCTCGCCCATGAGAAAAACAGTTTCATCTCTTCTCATTTCTTCACTCATCGCTTCATTAAGGGCATCCCGCAGGGTAATTTCTCTTGCCATGGTTGTTACATGCTTTTTTATATCGCTGCAAAAATAGCCTTTATTTAGTATATCACCGATCATTGGGGCCCTAAATATCCGTCAGGAGAACATCCTATAGTCTTATGGGCTTTCATCTGCCTAATTCATCAAAAAATTACTTCATATATACATGAATATCAATAATATATGTTTCCTTTTTTAAAGTTTAGGTCTAAGTAATTCCACTATATTAGCGGTATGAAATCCCCATTCTCAGCTAGAAAAATATCATCATCCAACACAATCGATTGAATATAAATTTGGTTTATATCCTGAGATCCAGTAGGATCCCAACCACTTACAACAATCATGAATCGAATATTTATTGGACTTGGATTTGTCATCCTGATCGGATGTGCAAAGACACCAGATAAAAAACCAGAAGAAAATACCTGGATCACGGGTAGCATTCCTCAAAGTGGCCAATCGATCGGCTTATTTGATGCAAATGGCTACGAACTTGTCACCAACAGCGTGAGTAGTGATGGAAATTTCTCGCTGTCCGTTAATACAGCAGCTGGTGCTTACTATCAGTTGAGATGTAAAAGTACGCTGATCCCTCTTTACCTATCGCCTGGCTATAATATTCAAATCTCCTACGATACCAGTCGTCGAGACAGTATTATCATTTATGCTGGAAGAGGAAAAGAGAGTAATGAGTACCTACTAGCCTTCTCGCAATTTGAGTCGATCAATAAGCCGGCATATGATCAACTGTTGGCAAAGTCTGAGGAAGAATTTCTGCTGGAGACGAGAAGGTATCGTTCAAAAAGTGAAGCATTTTTAAATAATTACCAGGAACACCATTTTAATCTTGATCCAAATTTCATCTCTAAAGAAAGGGCCAGGATCCTCTATGCATGGGCTAATCGCTTGCTGCATTATCCGGAATCACATATCTATTATACAGGTGAAGATGAATTTGCGGTCAGTGACAGCTATCATGACTATAAAAAAACGGTTAATCTGGATGATCCGGATTTAATCAGTTTGCCTGAGTATCAAACCTTTGTCAAAGCTTACATCGAATCAGAGGCTGAAATCTTGCAAAAAAAAGGAGACAAAAGAAATCGAAATTTGATCCGATTTGATCTTGCAAAACAATTAATCAATGAATCTGTGGTAAGAGATTTTGTGATGCATGATATAGTTATGGATGCTATTCAATTTGGGATGGATATGCATGGAGAATCCTTGGTGCAAAACTTCCTTGACAATTGCCAGAATTCTGTGATGCGCGCTGAAGTAAATGGTTTAGCAGAAGAATGGGAAAATATCAGTCCGGGAAATGAGTTTCCCTCATTATCTGCTTATGACAAAAATGGACTGAAATTTAGAATTTCCGATCACCAGGGAAAATTCATCTATCTCAGGTTCTGGACTTCAAAATGTCAGCCATGTATCAGTGAATATCCAACTTTGATTAACCTGGCTGATTCCGTAAATAAAGGGAACCTCGTTGTCGTAGATCTAAATCTCGACGAGGATCAAAATAGCTGGAGTAACATAATCAAGACCTGGGACCAGCCTTCAATCCTGGAAGTTCAGGTTTCTCGAAGTAAAATAGAACAAGTAAAAAAGAAATTTGTCATCAATGGTTTGCCGAGATATATACTGATAGATCCTAATGGGATTATTCTAGACCCGGTTGCGCCACCTCCCTCTGATCCTTCACTATTGGAGAAGTTGGCTGCCCATCCTATAGCCTTAAATTAGGTACTTTTCACTGGGCGACATTCACTTGTTTAAACCGTTTTAAGGTCATCGATGACCAGTGCATCGAATGTGCCAGAGGACATTAATAGCAGATTACGATCAGTCCAAGTCTTCTGATTCTCAATAAAAGATTTGAGTGATGCCCGATCAGTCAACACAATCAGATCTTCTCGACCAAATGCTTGCCGAATGATTTCTGGAGATAAGGGAGGCATCCCTTTCATAGACAAGGTATGTTCACTGTAAAAGACCACCGCCTGATCGGCTGGTGCCAGGCTATCTTTATATTGCGGAAGAAACTCCTTGTTCAAACTACTGAACGTGTGCAGTTCCACACATGCCATTAATTTTCGGTCAGGATAAAGACTTTTCATTGCTGCAACTGTTGCCTTGACTTTGGAAGGTGCATGGGCAAAATCCTGATAAATTAAGTGATCTTTTGTTTCTCTTCTCAGCTGAAGTCTTTTTGCCGCTCCTTCAAAGGTGCCGATGGCTTCCATAAACTGACTGTCCGATATCCCCAATTCTTTAACTACATGATAGGCTCCTTTCAGGTTTGACAGATTATGCTGACCAAAGATTCGGAGTGGCACTTCCCTATAATTCATATGAAGAATGCATTTTCCATCTACGGTTGTATGCTTAAAGGCCTCGTAAGGTATACTCTCCAGTTGATCGTAGGTAGGCAAATCGGTGCTTAAGAATGGATCCTTAGCATCGTAGAATACCTTTGCTCCGGATGGCATCCGATCAAAATAACCTCTAAATGCATCATAATATGCTTCCAGGGTAGGAAATACATTCATATGGTCCCAGGCTACACCGGTCACTATACTGATGTCCGGGTAGTAATGCCAAATCTTTGGTACGCGATCAATGGAAGAGGATAAATATTCATCACCTTCAATGACAATAATTGGTGCATCACTCAAACGCACCATGGTCTCGAATCCCTTTAGCTGGGCACCCACCAAATAATCACAATCGATAGCCCAGTACTTGAGTACATGCAGAATCATAGAAGTAGTGGTCGTTTTGCCGTGACTGCCAGCTACAACGATTCTCTTTTTATCTACTGAATGTGCACCGATGTACTCCGGAAAAGACATTATTTTTATGCCCAGCTCCTGTGCTTTCACTAGTTCGGGATTATCAGCTTTGGCATGCATCCCCAATATCACAAGATCGATATCCGGTGCTAGCTGCTCAGGATGCCATCCCATTTCCGGCGGTAACAGGTTTAAAGCTGCCAATCGAGATTTCGCCGGTTCATAGATTTCATCGTCAGAACCGGTTATATTATGGCCCGCTTTTTGTAAACATATGGCCAGGTTGTGCATGATACTGCCACCTATCGCGATCAGATGAATTTTCATAATTTGACTGGCAACTTACAGATCTTCATTATGAAGATTGTTCTCTTTATACTAAATTTAAGGTAATCAACGTTTCACTCGCAAAAGTAGACGATTAAATAGCAATTTTAAATTAAATCAAATCATGAACTTTAAAGGGATTAAGAAAATCATCTATACCACCACCCTTTTAGCCGCTTTTGCTGTGGCGATGTCATCATGCAACCGGGGGATTGGTTGCCCTAGTGATTTTTCTGTTGAACAAGTTGTACCAAATATTGTTTCTAGCATATTTCATATTCGCTAGTAATGATACATGATCAATTGGAAACCCTTTGATTCACTGCATGTACTGCAGGAAGTAATCCGTAAATCTTACGTTCAAAGAGTATTTATCTTTAAGCACAGCAGCAGATGCAGTATCAGCAGTATTGCTAAGCTCCGTCTTGAAGACCATTGGAATAGTTCATTGTCAGAGAACTCTGAGGTATATCTCCTGGATGTAATTACTCACCGAGACATCTCCAATGAGGTGGCAGCCTATTTTGAGGTACATCATGAATCACCACAAATTCTGCTCATTGAAAATGGTGAATGCACTCATGATGCCTCGCACTTTGATATTTCCGTCGAGGAAATACAAGAAGTCATATGAGTAATTCAGATCAGTTATCACTCATCAAGACTGGTGACGGTTCGAACTCACTCTATTGTGCAAAATTTCAGGATACCTATCATTCACAACATGGTGCCATTCAGGAGAGTAAGCATGTCTTCATTCAAGCAGGTTTGCAAGCTCTAAGCCAACGTCAATTTAAAATTGATATATTGGAAATTGGTTTTGGAACCGGCCTAAATCTGGTGATGACCCTAGAATTTCTCAAAACTCAACCCCATATACAAGCATATTATGAGAGCTGGGAGGCATACCCTCCGCCAAAAGATATTATCCGTCAGCTTAATTATTCAATAGCAACCAGCCAGGAAGATTTCCAGCGATTACATGAACTGGCCTGGAACACGGAGCATAAGATCTTGTCTAACCTGACCTTCCAGAAACAACTGGCATCCTTCGAAGACATTGATATGGTTGAATCTTTTGATCTGATCTTCTTCGATGCCTTTGCTCCAACAAAACAACCGGATCTCTGGAAAGAGCCATTCTTATCCAAAATTGCCAGGGCTACCCGGTCTGGGGGCATACTGGTGACATATTGCTCACAAGGAGCATTCCGACGAACCCTGGAAGATATTGGATTTTCGGTCGAAAAATTGGCAGGCCCTCCTGGCAAAAGGGAAATGGTAAGAGCCACCAAATTCTAGAAGGTCATAAATTCGATAATAGTATGAGTAGTTCTCCTGAAATGATTCGTAAAAAGGTAAAAGTAAGCGATTCAATTGGTGATATAAGTACATTGACGATATTACCGCCATCACCAAAGTATCTGATGATTCTTGGACATGGTGCTGGAGCAAATATGGAACATCATTTTATGCAGGGTCTGGCTGAAGTGTTGGCTGAATACGGCATA
>JAGQWV010000507.1 GCA_020437045.1 Saprospiraceae bacterium
TTTTCTGAATGCAGATCTACATCCTGCAAGATCACTCCATTGAGCAAGCTTTTAAAGAGTTGTGTCTGACCGGGGTATTGCTTAATTTTTAAGAGAATCCTTTTTTTCTTCTTGCTCAGCAATGTAAGTGCATCCTCATCATATTCAGGGGCAATCAGCACTTCGTAGAATATCTTATCGATCTCTTGAGCAGTGGCTAGATCAATAGTACGGTTTGAGATTAATATACCACCAAATGCAGAGATTGAATCGCAAGCCAGGGCATCTTGCCAAGCTTGCAATAAATTATCCCGGATCGCCACACCGCAAGGATTGGTGTGTTTGAGGATGGCAAAGGTAGGATCACCATCCTTAAATTCGCGCATCAAACCCACTGCAGCATCTACATCTACCAAATTATTGTAAGATAACTCCTTGCCGCCGAGGTACTCAAATATTTCATCAAGGTCTCCAAAAAACACCGCTTGCTGATGGGGGTTTTCACCATATCGCAAGCTCATATGCTGATGAATGCTTTGCTTAAAGCTTAAATCTTCAGATCCTTCATCAAAATAATTGAATATCGCAGTGTCGTAATTCGAAGACACTTTAAACGCTCGCCTGGCAAACTCCTTACGATCTTCCAAATCACTGAATCCCTCCTTACTGTCCAGAAGTGCGTCTAAAAGAGAATATTCATCTTTCGATGCAACAACGACCACATCCTGATAATTTTTTGCCGCTGCTCTGATCAAAGAAATTCCTCCAATGTCAATTTTCTCGATAATGTCTGATTCGACATTCGTATTCTTTAACGTCTCTTCAAAAGGATAAAGATCTACCAATACCAGATCGATTTCTGGTATATCATAACTTTCCAGTTGACTCAGATGCTGATCTTCTCTACGAGCCAATATCCCCCCGAATACTTTTGGATGCAGTGTTTTTACCCGCCCGCTTAATATTGATGGGTAGCTGGTCAGGTCTTCAACCGCAAGCACTTCTGCCCCTTGCTCTTCAATATATTTTTGGGTGCCACCTGTACTATAAATAGTCACCCCAAAGTCTTTCAGCTTCCTGATTATTACATCCAATCCTTCTTTGTGAAAAACCGATATAAGTGCCGAGTTGATCTTCTTTGTATTCATGAACTTTACTTGAGCTGGAAATGAGGCGGCAAATTTACCGAATTGTAAAAACATTTCTTCTGTGTAACAAGAAATATCTACTGTGCAGGGGTCATATATTTATTTGAAAAAAAAGGAAAATCGATGGTTAATTCACATCTGGCTTTGTTAGCTCAGGGGTAAGGAATCCTGATTGACTCTATCTTCCGTCGAATCCTTTTCTGATTTTCTCTTAGCCTTTAAGTCCAAAATATTGCCCATGGCATAACACACCCGACACCGAGGTTCATACAAATTCTTTTCACCGACCAGCACTTGATTGTCATCAGAAGAGAGTCGATATGAGTGGGTTGCCAGGTTACCACAATGGCTGCAAATGGCATGTACTTTAGTGATATATTCTGCCACCGCCAACAAAGAAGGCATAGGTCCAAAGGGCTTGCCAAGATAGTCCATATCCAACCCAGCAACAATTACGCGCACTCCTCTAAGAGCTAATTTCTGACATACTTCCGTGAGGCCGAGATCGAAAAACTGGGCTTCATCAATACCCACCACTTGCACACTATCTTCTAGAGACAATATCTCCTGAGAATCGTCTACAACGGTCGATAGAAGGTAATTGTCATCATGAGAGACCACTTTTTCCAGAGAATAGCGATCATCCCTGGATGGTTTAAAAACACAAACTTCCTGATTAGCAATCTTAGCACGCTTCAACCGGCGAATCAGTTCTTCCGTTTTCCCGGAAAACATAGATCCACATATTACCTCTATCCACCCACTCCGCTGACCTTTAAAATGAGGTTCTAAGAACATGCAATTAATATTTGTGTTATAAAGATACCATAAGGTCGAAGATATATACGTTATGAACAAAACATATATGGTATGGCAAGAAATAAGATTCAGATTTTAATTCAAAAGATTCAGTCAATCGTTGGAGAAGATGATTCCATCAGCAGGTTGGAAAAAGACCTGGTCAAAGATTATTTAAGAGAGTTGTATGAATATGTCGAAGCCATCCCCGTCTCCGGCTCTCTGAGAGAACCGACTTCGTCGCAGTCCCAACCCTTGGAGTCACCTATAAAGGAACATAGAGCGAGTGCGATTCCGAAGGTTATCGATCGTGATGAAGAACCGTTGACACGCGTGGAAGAGCCGAAAGAAAAAGAAGTCATAGAATCCTTCTTCAGGAGAGAACCCATTATTCCAAATGGAAAAAAGGAGCCTAGAAATTGGGAATCTGCAAATGAAAAAGAAGAAAAGCCTGCACCGTCGACGATAATTGAAGAACCGGCTCCCATTCCCGAAGTTTTTCGTCAGGAGATTCCGACTCCAAAAAAATATGATATTCTTTTCGAAAATGGTCAAGCCAAAGAACTTTCGGACAAGCTTTCCCGATTGCCAATTTCCGATCTTAACCGGGCATTTAGCATCAATGATCGTCTACTGATTGTGGCCGATCTATTTGGAAATGATCAACTAAAATTCCAGGAGACGATTGATATTTTGAATTCAAAGTATTCTTTTGAAGAGGCAAAATCATACCTTATCCGTTACATCGTCGAAACATATCAATGGCTAGACGAAGAAAAGACAGAACGTGCCAAAGAGTTTATTAAATTGGTAGAAAGGAGATATTTAGGTCGATAATGTCGAAAATTAAGCAATCAAAATTATATCAGAGCCTTCGCTTTCCAACCATTATTTTACTAATACTTTGGATCATTCAAGCATTCCAAATGATTACACATTTGAATTTGGGTTGGCTTGGTGTCTATCCCCGGCATGAAGTCGGGATCAAAGGTATCTTCATTTCACCTTTTATTCACAGTACAGATGTCATGCATCTGATCAATAATTCTGTGCCCCTATTTGTTGGTATGGCTATGATCATTTTTTTCTACCAGCGCGTCGCCATCAAGGCTATATTGTTGATCTACCTGATGACTGGAATGGGAGTTTGGATGTTTGGTCGTGAGGTTCTTCATATTGGGGCAAGTGGTGTCATCTATGGTCTCATATCTTTCATTTTCTGGAATGGTGTCTTTCGCCGAAATATAAAATCAATTGTGCTTGCGTTGATCATTCTTATGCTTTATAGCGGAATGTTTCTTGGCGTTTTGCCCAATCAACCCGGCATTTCCTGGGAGAGTCATTTGATAGGGGCAATCGTTGGCATCATTGTCTCATTCATGTTCAGGCATGAGGTTGAAAAAGATGAAATACCAACCTACCAGGTGGATGTAGAAGATGCTCATTTACTGGACGAGGAGGGTGAGTATTTCCTGGATCGGGACACCTTTAGCAAGACCAGGAACGAACGGATGCGAAATCAATCCGACTGGTTTTCGGATTCAACCTTTTAGTTGATTGGCTGCCGCCCTCACACTACCATATTGAAGGAGCAAATCTTTAGCCTCATCATAGGTAATATCAAATTGTTGCAAAAGCATACGGGTACCACGATCTACCAGTTTATTATTTGATAATGCCATATCCACCATTCGATTTCCTTTGACTCTTCCCAATTGTATCATGGTACTGGTACTGATCATATTAAGGATCAGTTTCTGGGCCGTACCGGATTTCATTCGGGTACTCCCGGTTACAAATTCAGGTCCAACGACAGCGAGTATTGGAAAATCGGCATAATCGAAAATGGGTGCTCCGGGATTACAGGCGATACAACCGGTGGTTATTCCACGCTCCTGACAATCTTTCAATCCATGTACCACATAGGGTGTGGTACCGGAAGAAGCAATCCCGACAACCACATCTTCCGGACTAATAAAGTATTCGTCCAAATCTTTAATAGCTTGATGAATATCATCTTCAGCATTCTCAATACTCTTTCGCAACGCACCATCTCCCCCTGCAATCAACCCGATTACCCAGCCAGCGGGCACTCCGTAGGTCGGGGGGCACTCTGATGCATCCAGGACTCCTAAACGACCGCTGGTACCGGCACCCATATAAAACAACCGGCCACCCGACTTCATTTTGGGTACTAGATGGGATACCAGTGCTTCAATTTGGGGAATGGCCTGTTGAACGCCAAGCGCCACTTTTTGATCTTCCCGGTTAATTGATTGTAAGATCTCGAGAACACTCATTTCATCCAAATGATCGTAGAGCGATGACTGTTCGGTTATTCTATCCATAAACTTATTAATCGAATTTATATATGCCACTTCGAGAGTAAGTGACCTTTAGATTCATCCGCCTTTCTCGACACCAACATCATTCCCAAGAAGGTGAGAAGACCGTTTAAAATCAATAATTCAAAACTAAATTTATAACCCCATAACAACTCTGCACTATAGGTATCCATCAAATAAGTGATCAGGGGTGAGGCCAGACAAATCAAAGGAATCATCTTGTCATTAACATCCTTATTAATAAAGAAGCCAAAGGCATAGAGACCTAAAAGTGGCCCATATGTATAACCCGCCAATTTAAAAAGGGCATCAATTACCGCGCTGTCATTGATGTAGTAAAACAGCATAATAACCAGGAAAAGGAAAAATGAAATGCTGATATGTACAATTAACCGTTGGCGTTTTTTTGTTTCTTCAGAAGCCTGAGATTTTTCAAACTCCAGAAAATCAATGCAAAATGAAGTAGTTAGTGCGGTTAGGGCGGAGTCTGCACTAGAATAGGCAGCAGCAATCAATCCGATGATAAATGATATTCCGACCACGGGCGGCAGGTATTCAATGGCCAAGGTTGGATACATCAGATCTGTGGCGACTCGAGCTTCTCCAGCCACCATACGGGTAGGGATGTCAATACCATGCTTGCCGGCATACAAATAGAGCAGGGCACCAAGGCTGAGGAAAAGAATGTTGGCAAAAATGAGAATGACACTGAAGCTCATCATATTCTTCTGAGCATCGCCGATATTTCGACAACTAAGGTTTTTTTGCATCATATCTTGAT
>JAGQWV010000508.1 GCA_020437045.1 Saprospiraceae bacterium
CGATGTAAAACCAGATGGCTACATACATATGATTTTCCCGGCGCTTGAGAATGGTCCCAAACATATTGATACCGAAAACTACCCATACCAGGGCTATGGCAATATCAATCGGCCATTCAAGCTCTGCATATTCTTTCGAACTCGTCAATCCTAAAGGTAAGGTAATAGCAGCCGCAAGAATAATCGCCTGCCACCCCCAAAAGTGAATATTGCTTAGGACTTTACTATACATGGGCGTTTTAAGTAAACGCTGCAATGAATAATAAACCCCCATAAAAATTCCATTTCCCACAAAAGCAAAAATCACTGCATTGGTGTGCAGTGGTCTCAATCTTCCGTAGGTAGTAAATGGCAGCTCGAAATTAAGTGCAGGAAATACTAATTGCAAGGCAATAGTAAGTCCTACCAACATACCGATGATCCCAAAGACGACAGAGGCAATCGCAAATTTGCGCACGATCGAGTTGTCGTAACTAAATTGCTCGATTTTAGACATCAGATTAAAAGTTTAGAAAGTTGGTTTTTATTTAAATAAAAATAGTTTGAGTATTTTTTGATTAAAACAAGAAAGTATAACTTTTCATACTTGTCCCATTATTGATTCCGCTCTATCTTATCATCAAACAGCATCCGTATCGAAGGTGTATAATCATCATCATACTGACCTGACTTCACTGCCCAGAAAAAGGCCGCTAGAAAGAAAATCGCCACCACCAGACTCACAAGTATAAGAAGAAAGATAATTGACATAAGTAGTTCAATTTAAATCAAAGGCCAAAATAGAGAGGGTCTCATGACTCAACTATGATGTAGATCACTTAAATACGATGACTTTGGTCACTATTTAACAGCATATGGGGCCACTCTCAGGATCACCAATTAAAACTAATAAATATATGTTTGTTCTGAAAATGCCTTGCCAAAGATTTGCCATGGTTGTCATCCTTTATTCAGAATTTCTCATACCTAATCGATTGGCAATCAAGGTACTGAGACCCATCCCAAAAAGTACGATCGTCACAGAACTTAATGGCATAAGGATGGCTGCAATTACCGGAGATAGCAATCCTTGTACAGCAAAGCTCAATCCTATGATATTGTATATCAATGCAATGATATAGGCTCCATAGACTACTCCACGACTGAGGCGGCTAAACCGCAAGAATACCGGTAATCTGCTGAATTGGTTGGCATCGAGGATTCCATCGCAGGAAGGAACGAAATTGTTAACTTCCTCCGTAACCACAACACCCACATCACTCTGCTTGAGTGCTCCCGCATCATTTAATCCATCACCTATCATCATGACCTTCGCTCCATCCCTTTGCATAGCCTTGATAAAACCAAGCTTTTGCTGTGGGCTTTGCTCAAATTCCATTTGAGTGGATGCTCCAAAAATTGAATATAAAGTGTCCTTCTCCCGATTATTGTCACCAGTCAGAAGATACATGGTAAATTGTCTCGCCAGATCGGCAACTACCTGTCGCAGATATTGACGATATCTTCCCGACTGGGTTATTGCACCCCGCATTTCACCTCCAATTTCAATCCAGGTACCATCGTATTTTTCCTCAGACTCCGGTTTGATAAACCGATAAGAACCCACAATGACTTCCACACCATCGACCGTACCACGTATTCCCAATCCCTCCTTTGAGACAAAATCACTTATCTCTAATAAAGGGCTATCATGATACTCCGAATCTATCTGCCGGCTAACCGGGTGTGAAGATTGATGCGCTAACGATCTGATCAATGCCTTATCCCTTGCCGATAAAGGATCTCCCTCATAATGCGATTTCGCCCCCTGTCCGTAAGTGATGGTTCCCGTCTTATCAAATACGATCTGCTTAATCTCGGCCATGGTTTCCACCACTTGAATATTCTTCAGGTAGAAGTGATTATTTCCCAAAATGCGCATGACGTTACCAAACGTAAAGGGAATGGACAAAGCCACTGCACAAGGACAAGCTACAATCAATACCGCGGTGAATGCGTGAAAGGCAATAGACCGATCATATGGCAACCAGTAGATGAGGGTCGAAATGGCCACGAGTAATATCACAACTGTAAAAAAGGTGGCCACGCGATCAGCGATACGGCTAGTCGTTCCTTGCTCCTGCTGTTTGTCAAAAATATTATCATTCCAAAGGGAGGTCAGGTAGCTCTGAGCCACTTTTTCAATCACTTCCAATCGAATAGTTCCTCCTACTTGCCGGCCACCCGCATAGACTTTCTCTCCCGAGACTGCCACAACGGGTTGTGATTCTCCAGTTACAAAAGAATAGTCAATTCTACCCTCACCATTTAACAAAATAGCATCTGCAGGTACCAACTCACCATTTCGGATCAGCAATTGATCACCTTTTTTCAGTTGATCAAGGGTTAAAATCTCCTCTCCATGATCCCGCACAACCGTTGTTGCCATGGGAAAGTAAGACTTGTAGTCGCGATCAAAAGATATAGTGTGATAAGCTTTCTGCTGAAACCATTTACCAACTAACAGGAAAAATATCAGCCCTGCCAGAGAATCAAGATATCCGGCACCCGTATGAGATAATATTTCAAAGACACTGCGGCCAAACAATGCCAAAATACCCAGTGAAACCGGGACATCAATGTTGAGATGTCCTTGCTTCAGACCCTGCCAGGCAGAACGTAGATAGTCGAAACCACTGTAAACTACGACCGGAAGCGCCAGTAAAATATTCAGATAACCAAAAAAACGCGCGAAGGTACTATCCGTATTGGCATCCATACCCAGATACTCAGGAAAACTCAACAACATGATGTTTCCAAAAGCAAATCCCGCCAGGCCGATTTTATAATAGAGCGACTTATCAACGGCAGAAACTTTAGTTTGCTCCAGACGGTCCATGTTGAGCACCGGCGCATAGCCCAAGGTGGCCAGCAATTCAACAACTTTCCGTATCGAAGTTGTCTTCTCTTCATATATGATGGTCACCTCTTTTTTTAGAAAATTGACTCTGGATTGCAGAACGCCGGGATCCAGCCGGTTAAGATTTTCCAGCAACCACAGACAAGAAGAACAGTGGATCTGGGGCAAATGGAAGTGGACCCTCGACTGATTTCCGTCAGTAAAATCCAGCAACTTGTCTTTGACATCCTGATTATCGAGATGACTATAACGTTCGATAGATCGGCGCTTAAAACTTACACCCGACGCTTCATTGAGCGTATAGTAATTACAGAGATCATTTTCCTGTAAGATGGAATAGACCACTTTGCAACCATCACAGCAAAAGTTCTTCCCATCATGTTCTACAATATGGGAGCCACAATCTTCACCACAATGATAACAGGTGGTTGCTACTGAACTGATCACGTCTTGAGACATGCCCGCAAAATTAGGAAGTTGATTGGCAATTTATA
>JAGQWV010000509.1 GCA_020437045.1 Saprospiraceae bacterium
GTATTTTGGCACTTCTCCTCTATCCCGTCATTAAACGACTGATGCATGGTATTCGATAATGTCCTCCAAGTCAAAATCTAAATAATAGATGATTTACCTCTGAAAGAGCTGTTGATCTCAATTTGCCACCCATGGTCCGATGTGAGATTGTGTAAAACTTAAATATATACCAGGGATTTAGGAGATGTTTTGACTTTTGGTTAAAAAACCATAGTTAATAGGCAAAAATCAAGGAAACAGCAATTTACAAATGCTTTAATTTAATATCCTTCTACTAAGTGGTCAATTTAGCTTATTAGGCAATTTTGGATTCTATTACATCAGTTTAAACGGATCCCGACTTAATCATACAAAAGTCATGGTGTCAGAAAGACTGATCAGGGGACAGATGTCGGCTGGATAGTGCAAATATTTGATCAGGAAGTGGGATCAATCCAACTTTAAAAGTGCTGACAAAACAAAACGAAATGTTGCTCAATAAAATGAAAGATCTTCGATTAATACTTCGAACTTCTCTTTTCCTTTTTATCATACTGGGTATCAATGCCTGCGAGAAAGAAGAAGCAGCGGGACCGGTGACAGCGCAAATCTTCCGAAGCATTGCGGGAAAACAAGTTGCTTTTACGGCCTTAACCCTGAATGCAACCGAGTGGTACTGGGAATTTGGAGATGGTGAAACCAGCAATGAAATGAACCCGGTTCATATCTATAGCGTAGGTGGAGTCTATGAAATTACCCTAACAGCCAGTCGTGGTCAGGAATCGGTGACCGCAACCACAGAAGTGTCGCTTGATCTGTCCGTGTACGATATGTTAACAGGTGGATCTGGTGCAGCAAATGGAAAAACCTGGAGAATCAGTTCTGCCCATTCCGATAAAGACGCCGTAGCATTAGCTGATCAGGATATGACGGTCATTGAGTCTGTATCTGCGGGAGCATTGGCCCTTTTCCTGGGCTTAGGTGAAGAGTATGAAGATGAGTTTACCTTTAAAGCCGATGGCAGCTATATACATGATAATAAGAATGGGGGGTCATTAGGGAGTCTGGTGTTTGGCCTGGCAACTCAAACCCCGATTGTCAATGTAACAGAAGCCAGTCAAAGCTTTGGGTTTGCATCCCTGGCATTTACTCCTGAAGCTGGAGCTACCTTTACCTATACTGAGAAAAAAGACCTTACGCTGACAGTAGTGTCGCAGGCCGATGGAGTGACAACTACAGAACTCACTTATCCGGGCGTTAGTACACTCAGTTTTTCTGGTAACGAATTCATCGGTTTGATGGGATTTGAACGCGAGTGCATCATTCAGGAAATTACTCCGGAATCGATGCGATTAGCCATGTTTATGTCGGCCACCCAGGGTGAAAATTACGATAAACCATCGCTGGTGGTCATTTTCACTTTCGAAGTTGTACAATAATCACACATCTGACACAATCAAATACTAACCTAATATTCTAGTCCATGAAGACTTTTACGACCAAGCATAAGTTTACATTTTTAATTGCCCTTTTCTTTTTTTCAACCTCTGCGAACATAGGCGCTCTACCAGATACCAAAATCAGGATTAGTCTCGATGCCCAAACCGTATCCGGTAAGGTAACTTCCGCTACCGATGGGCTACCATTGGTAGGGGTAAGTATTGTAGTAAAGGGTACCAGAATCGGAGCGACTACCGATTTGGATGGTGCTTTCACCATTGAAATACCGGAAGAGACGGCGACCTTGATTTTCTCTTACATAGGATTTGAATCGGTAGAAATACCGGTAGGCAGTCAAAGTCAATTAGACGTAGTCCTTCATGAAGCCGCCGCCGCCCTCGATGCTGTAGTGGTAACTGCTCTGGGCCTTTCCCGTGAAGAAAAATCCATCGGATTCTCCATAGAAGAAGTAGATGGAGAAGAGCTCAATAGGGTCACTCAGGAAAATGTAATAAATGCCTTGTCAGGAAAAGTCGCGGGAGTGGTCATTAATTCGACCGGAGGTACCGGATCATCCGTAAGCATGGTCATCCGAGGCGCTACTTCTCTTAGTAGCGATAATCAACCACTATTTGTAGTCGATGGAGTACCATTGGTAAATACTCTTAATAATATCACCCAATTTGGAGATCGAAACTTAGTCGATTATGGAAATGCCATCTCGGATATCAATCCTGATGACATCGAAAATATCTCCATTCTTAAAGGACCGAGTGCTGCCGCATTGTATGGCTCACGAGCAGGAAATGGAGTGGTCCTGATCACCACCAAATCGGGAAGTGGCCAGAAAGGTGTCAAAGTCAATTTCAGCACAAATACTGTTTTTGACCAACCTTATCGTTTCTTCGACACCCAATCACAATTCGCCACCGGTTATTTTTCCTTTACTCCAAGTGACTTACCACCAGGCACCATACTAAAAGTCAATCCGGCTGAGGCGGCGGGAGCAGGAATCGAACTGGACAGAGGGTATTTTGCCGTCCAGTGGAATAGTCCCTATGATGCCAATGGTGTACAGGTTCCTACTGAACTGGTCTCCTACCCGGACAATGTTAAAAACTTTGTTCAAACCGGTATCACCAGCACGAATAGTGTTTCCGTGTCAAATAACACCGAGACCATGAATTATCGCTTAGGGTATACGAATATGACCAACCGCGGTATCATTCCCAACACCGATCTAAGTCGTAATAATTTAAATCTCGGAGCCAATCTTAAAGCTACCCGGCATCTGAGCATTAGTACCAATATAAATATCAATAATTCGGGATCCGGTAATCGTCCTTCCAGCAACCGGGGCACTAACCCATTGGAGTGGGCTTACAAAGTACCTGCTAATACCAATATTTTAGACCTTAAAGATTATTGGGAACCAGGAATGGAAGGACTCCAACAGCGAACCCCTTATAATGGCCTGTACGACAACCCCTATTTTCTGGCTAATGAAGTGCTTAATAGCTTTGACAGAAACCGGATTTTCGGAAATCTGAAAGCAACCTTACAGCTAACGCCAAAAATTGTGCTCATGGGAAGATATTCTCTAGACCGGTACAATGAAAAAAGAGAGACGAAAATCGCCCCCAGCTATACCCGTGAGACCAACAATGGAGCCTATGGAATTGCCAATATCGAAAACTTTGAACGCAATATCGATGCCTTGGCCACCTACTCTGAACGCTTTGATAAATTTGATTTCTCCATTTCAGCAGGCGGTAATCTATTATATACTACAGGAGCATCCATCAGCAATTCTTCAAAATCCTCGGTGGGATTGATTGTGCCCAATGTGTATACCGTTGGCAATATTAAATCAGGAGCACTTAATTACAATAGCTTCCGCTCTGAAAAAGCAATTTATAGCCTCTATGGCCTGGCTAATTTAGGATGGAACAACATGATTTATCTAGACGTTACGGCCCGAAATGACTGGTCCAGTACGTTACCAAAAGCCAATCAATCTTATTTCTATCCTTCCGTATCCCTTAGCTTTCTTTTAGATGAAATACTTGATATGAGTGATGACATCGATATGCTGAAATTACGGGGAGGATGGGCCCGGGTCGGAAATGATGCCAGTCCATACCAACTTTATCCGACCTACGGAGATGCCGGTCAGTGGGGTGATGCCACCCGTCTGTCCAAGTCCGGAACTATTTTAACCCCCAATCTTAAACCAGAAGTGGCTTCTTCATGGGAGGTTGGCCTTGACCTCCGGCTATTTAAAGATCGATTCCGTTTTGAAGGGACCTATTATCAGGTAGATAATAAGAACCAGATTATCCGTAATATTCCTATTGCCGGATCTTCGGGATTCAGCCAAATAAATATCAATGCCGGTCTGATATCCAGTAAAGGATGGGAACTTTTAGTCGGATTTATTCCGCTGCGATCACAACGATTTGAGTGGAGCTCCAATATCAACCTGACCAGAAACAGAACCCGTCTGGTTGAGCTTTCCGATGGTATCGATTTCATTAAATTTTGGAGTGACGCCAAAGGAGGAGCCTGGACCTATGTCGGAGAAGAAATCGGAGATATTTACGATGCGCAAATTCTAAAAGTAGAAGATCCAAATTCACCATATTATGGCTATCCAATCATCGGAGGCGGTGATTTTGAATGGCAAGATATCTCGGCTGAACAAACAAGAAATAAAGTCGGTAATTATAATCCCGATTTCGTACTTGGTTGGCAAAACACGATACAATACCGAAACTTTGCATTAAGATTCACTGTCGATTGGCGTAAAGGTGGGGAATTTATCTCCCAGACGTACCGCTACACAGC
>JAGQWV010000510.1 GCA_020437045.1 Saprospiraceae bacterium
TAAAGAGAAAAATAAATTTATTGAAAAATCATGTATCTTCCACCGTTTAAATTTCTCATCCCTATCGAATCATCATACCCTGTGGACGCATGAATCGATATTTTACCAATAACCGGATCATCCTATTTGTTTTTTGTGCATTAGGGTGTAGCATCAGTTGCCATCAGCCCGAAGATTCTCAACCGCCGAATATTCTGCTGATTATGACCGACCAACAGCCAGTGTCATGTGTTGGTGCTTATGGAAATGATAAAATCAAAACACCCAACCTGGATGTCCTGGCAGCGGAAGGACATTTATTCCGGAATTTTTATATCGCTACCTTTCCTTGTAGTCCTTCCCGGGCGTCGATACTCACCGGTAGGTATTTACACCACCACAACGTATTTACCAATAATGTGATGTTGGATCATAAGATACCTACCATGGGTAACATGCTCAGTGAAGGAGGATATCATACCGGATATTTTGGAAAAGCACATTTGGGTGGATCCATGTATGTGGGGCGCAGTGGTGGAGATGGTATTGATTACTTGCATCCTCCGGGCAGCCCATCTGATCCGGTAGGCAACCAAATTGGTCCATATTGGCACCATGACCGGATGGTCTCCGATTCTGGTTGGATTACCAAAAAACAAGACGGAGGACCTGGTGAGGATCAATCACAACTGGGATTTCAGCTATGGAAGGGTGGCTGGAAAGACTATAAAAACTGGCTTATCGATCAAGGGCAAGACAGTTTTGCCATGTGGGCCGGAAATCATGATGATCTGCAATCCGCGCCGGAGGGTGAGCATATGTATTCGTTACTTGGCGAAGCGTATCATATGGCAAATTACTTTACCGGTCAAACCAGCGAATTTATCAAACAACAAAATAAAGATGAACCATGGGCAGCCGTGTTATCCTTTTTTGGTCCACATTTACCAGTGGCTCCACCGCCTCCCTGGGATACATTGTTTGCATTGGAGGAAATCACCCTGCCTGCCAATTTTGAGGATGATCTCCGTACCAAACCCCATAGGCAAAAAGAAATCAGCAGTAGTTATTTTAATGGCGTGTGGTCTAGGGATCAATTTAAAGATTATATCAGACGTTATTGGGGTTACTGTGGATATATTGACGAGCAAATTGGCCGAATCATCCGTCAACTAAAAGATAGCGGACAATATGATAACACCTTAATTATCTTTACCTCCGACCATGGAGACATGCTCACCGGCCACGGGATGATATTTAAATTGGGATCGAATGGTTACGAAGAGTTATTTAAGGTGCCGGCTATTATAAAACTGCCGGGATATGGATCAGGTAATCAGCAACATGATCAACTGGTCTCCAGTATTGACCTGCTACCAACGATCCTCGAGACTGCCGGCATACCAATCCCTGATTCGATAGATGGTCAAAGTATGCTCCCGATTTTGAATGGCAGTAAGCAAACATTTCGAAAATTTATTTTTTCGGAAATTCATAGTTCGAATGCAGATGGAAAAACCATCATTTGTCGTGACGATCATTATAAATATGTTTATCATTGGCTCTCCAACGATGTTGACGAATTTTATGATCTTGTAACAGACCCAGGTGAACTCAATAACCTTTATACCCAAGCCGCGTATAGTGATCAGATTTCCCGAATGCAGGAAGCTATCATTAAATGGGCACAAGAAACCAATCATCATTATGCCACACTAATTGCTCAGAAAGCTTCAAAATAAGTTTTTTATGTTCAGAATAATTTCGATTCCCACTCCTGTCTTTGTGATTGCATTATTTATTTTTCTTTTTTCATGCGAATCCTCAAAATATGATCCGCCCAAGACCCCGGAAGAAACGATCGCCAGTTTTACATTACCTCCTGGATTTGTTGCGGAAGTTTTTGCCGCAGAACCATTTGTTGCTGATCCGGTGGAAATGATTTTTGATCAAAAAGGCCGTTGCTATGTAGTGGAAATGCCGGATTATCCTTTCAAGCCAGAAGCAGGAAAAGGAATGGGAAAAATCAAACAATTGTTTGACGATAATAATGATGGACGTATCGACCGGTCGGTCATTTTTGCTGATCACATTAGTGAAGCAACCAGCGTTCACCCCTGGAAGGATGGATTACTGGTTGCTGCAGCGCCAAATATATCCTGGTTAAAAGACACCAATGGTGATGGTAAAGCTGATTCCACAGAGATTCTTTTTTCCGGTTTCTTTGAAAATAATTCGGAAGCGCAGATTACCAATTTAAAGTTTATGCCCGACAATTGGATTTATGCTTCCAACAATGGGCAAGCAGGTGAAATTACCTATCATCGTGCTCCTGACCGGGGTAAAATATCGGTTGCAGGTGCCGACTTTCGCTTTCGACTAGACCGGGACGAATATGAATTAGTGAGTGGACCGGCCCAATTTGGGCAGTCCTTTAATGACCGGATCCATAAGTTTGT
>JAGQWV010000511.1 GCA_020437045.1 Saprospiraceae bacterium
TTATGCATTGGGTTTTCGCAATGAGTGTAAAAAGGACAATAAAATCGAGTGCTCTACGGTGATTTTTCCTCGCAACCGTAGTCACCATTACGGTGAGAAGAAAAATCGCCGGACGTACCTGATTTTGCAGGCATTTTTGCTCGCAATAGAAAATCTAATGCAATTTCCCGGTTAAAACACCCAGTATATTTGGGGCATAGAGCATATTATATCTATGGCGAAGTAAATCATCTAAAAATGCGCCTCAATATTGTCTATTCAATGATCTCCATTTTAAATTACCAACTTATCTTTCTATTTATAAGACAGGAAAACCTTCTAAAAGACGCAAAAAAAATGCCCAGCATTTTGCCGGGCATTTTTCCTTTTAGCCTCAACGATTACTCCTCTGTGAGTTCTCGTTTACGGTAGATTGCCCTGGGCTCAATCGTTGCCAATGCGACCAATTGAGGAGAAACTGACCTGGCTTTAAGATCCTGTGATCTATTCGGCTTCTCTTTATTCAAGGATGCTTGGGAATTTGTTGGTGTACCTGCTTTTGTACAACAACTTTGGTCTTTATCACAACACAAAGTTGGTTTACAAGATGATTGAGATTTACAACAATTGTTCTGAGCCAATAAACCCGACTCCAGAAATGCAAATAAACCAAATACTAAAAAAATTAATTTTTTCATCGCGTAATTTTAAGTGAAAAATTGATTATCACTCCTTACACGGGAAAAATTCCGAAAAGACGCATCTTAATCAAAATCAGAATTGTACCGGTCCGATTAGCATGAACAATCACCAAGGGTATCACCTCGCAAGTTTCCATAGGTGTCGCTTTCCAGTGCGCAACAATCTGTGATCAGTTGTCTTAATTTTGCCCTCCCTCGTTGCACTCTGGATTTTAGCCCCGAATATGACATGTTCAATTGATTCGCTAATTCTTTCTGAGAATAGTCAGAAAGCTCGGTAAGCATCAGAACTTGCCGGTATTTTTCAGGCAATCTGGATATAAAAGGTTGGATGCAACAAGCTGCAATATGTTGATTTAGGGTTGACTCTTCTTCTTCACTAAAATGATTAAATTGATCAATATCAACGGGTGCGTTTTTATGATCACGATAGTAGTCAATGATAGAATTTCTCAAAATACCAAAGAGGTATTGATGGACGTTCTCTGCCTGTTCGACTTTACTTTGATTCTTGATTATTTTGAGGAACGCATTTTGCAAAATGTCATCGGCGTCGGTGGTATTTCCGACTTTTGACATCACAAAAGATTTCAGCTCCCGATGAAAATCAGTCCAGATCCTTTCCACATCCCTGTTCATAAGTCATATAAATTTATCTTTCCTCCTGAAGACGGCAATCTTTGGCAAAGGACGCAAATAAATTAAGACCATGCTAATAGTTCGATTGACCAGCCTCTAACATTTGTTCCGTGTTATTGCCATCAAATTTCCAGAGACCATACTTGCCACCAAACCAAGTATTGCCCTCTGAATCTCCGGCAATCAATAATACTCCGGGAAAAGTTCTGCTTGCTTGATCCTTAAACTCATGAAAAGTGTGACCATCAAATAAGCAAAGATTGCCTCTGCCACTTCCTAACCAGAGATTTCCCTGCATATCCTCATAAATACTCCTAATGTTTTTATTGCATAGACCGTCTTCTTCGGGATAGGTATGAAAGGTATTACCATCGAAATAGGATAATCCACTTTTTCTATTGCCATTACATCCAAACCAAATATTTCCGCTCTTATCTACAAAACAAGTCCGGAGCATATCATCACTTAAACCATCTGCAGGCAAAAATTGTGAAAATGATTTTCCATCATAACGTATAGCACCAGCATGTGACATAGAGGTAAACCAAATATTACCTTGCAAATCTTTTGAAATGGCAGGCACAATATTGTGGTGAAGACTGTCGGGCATCTTCTGACCTGCGTCGCTCAAAAAGTTGGTGAATGCACGTCCATCATATCGAAATACTCCGGCACCGTTTGTGCCGAGCCAGAATATACCAGATCTCTCGATCAAGACAGACATCACCTCGGCTGGATTTACTACCGGATACTTATCTTTCAGCCAATCGGTTGATTCTCCGGACCAGGGAATAGGGACTAGGGTAAATTTCTTTCCATCAAACTTACATAAGCCACTAGCCGTACCAAGCCAAATATTTTGCTCTTCGTCGCTGGTAATTGCCAATACCCGATTACTACACAAGCCATCATTGACCGTGTATTTTTTAAACGCATGCCCATTATATCGATAGATTCCATCATTAGCTGTACCAAACCACATCTCACCACTTGCTGCTAAATAAGTACATACTACTGCTCCGGAGAGACGGGGTATCTCCTGAGTCTGGCCGGATAAAATTTCTGTGCCGCCGTTTCCTTTAGCCTTCTTTTTAGCATCAAAGCTGCAGGAAAAAACCATAACAGCCAGCAGAAACAGCACGATATAACTAAATATCTTCCCACCACCACCGGGGAGCATGTACTGAGAAAATAATTGAATTGCCTTGTAATTCATTCTAATTTATTTTGTCGCTGATCATCCTGAGCACGGATCGAACCGCAAGCTACCATTGTCTGCAATACCATGATAAAATGATCTGTAAAAAATTGCAAACGAAATGTTAATCAAGACTCACATTGGCATCTGCAGGCATATCCCTTTTTTCCTTGAATTGCACTCCTGGAATAAATACCGAAATAAAAATTCTGTATCTTCCAAAATAAATACATACACATGATTAAATGGGTCTTTCTAATGGTCTGCTCCATAAATTTTTTAACGCTTATGGCTCAAAATAGAATTGTTGGTAAAACCTTTGCCTCGCGTTCGGAAGTGCTGGCTCAAAGTGGAATGGTAGCGACGTGTCAGCCGCTCGCATCTAATGCGGCATTGGATATTTTGAAGCAGGGAGGCAATGCGATCGATGCTGCGATCGCTGCCAATGCCATGTTAGGGTTGGTAGAACCCCATAATTGTGGCATTGGCGGAGACCTTTTTGCTATTGTCTGGGATGCAAAAACCAAAAAACTATATGGTTTAAATGCCAGTGGAAGATCACCGGCAAAACTCTCTGCCGATTATTTTAAAGAACGAAATATGGATTATATTCCAACGGTCGGAGCATTGAGTATTTCGGTGCCAGGATGTGTAGATGGTTGGAATATGTTACACCAACGCTTTGGAAAAATGAGGTTATCAGAAATTCTGAAACCAGCAATCGACTATGGGAAAAATGGATTTCCCGTCACTGAAGTGATCGCTGCTGAAATGAAAGCCAGTGTTGGATCGCGAAAAGATCTTCCAGGGTTTGCCGACACTTATATGCCATCAGGTCACATACCGGAAAAAGGCGAAATA
>JAGQWV010000512.1 GCA_020437045.1 Saprospiraceae bacterium
TATTAAACCTTAGAAGGTCTGAGCGTCTGATATGGACGATTCATCTATTCGGCTTACTTTGTGTAGGAGGGTGTAGTCAATCGGAAACTCCAATGCAGGAAAACGCACCGGAATGGCTGGTATTTGGTAGATTTTATGGCCATTGTCAAGGTGAGCAATGCATTGAAATTTATAAGTTGGAGAAGGGGAAATTATTTGAAGATCGTAACGATCAATATGTATCAAATGAAACATTTTACGAAGCATCGTACGAACAACTGGATGACGCCAAGTATGAAATGGTTCGTTCAATATTAGATCACATACCATCAGGGCTTATTGCAGAAGATCAAATTCGCTTCGGATGTCCGGACTGTGCTGATCAGGGTGGCATTTACCTGGAAATAAAAAATAGCCAGGCACATGAATTCTGGATTTTTGATCAAAATAAACAGGATGTACCTGCATACCTTCATTCATACCTGGATTTGATTAATGCGAAAATAGATTTTCTCAGTAATGAATAATTAAACTGCGAATTAACCATTTGAATTAAATTTCTGGATGCCCAGAGAAAAGGAATATAGCGAAGAAGAATTGATTGCCGGATGTAAACGCAATGATCGTCAGATGCAGGAAGCACTGTATCGCCGCTATTTTCATGCCATGATGCAAATGTGTCGCAGGTATACCGACGACATCGATATTGCCATGTCGGTGTGCAATGATGGTTTTCTAAAAGTATTTAAAAAGATAGACACATTCGCATTCAAAGGTTCACTGGAGGGGTGGATAAGAAGAATTGTTTACCACAGTATTTCCGACCATTTCCGGAAGGACTCTAAATATGTCCAGTTTATGGTTTTTGAAGATTATGAAGAGGTGATCAGTCCAGAAATTGTTCCCGGACTTTATCTGGAAGATTTGATGAAGTTGATTACAAAATTGCCGACGATGTCCGAAAAAGTTTTTCGATTATATGCCATTGAAGGTTTTAATCACCGGGAAATTGGCGAAGCACTTGGGATGAGTGAAAATACTTCAAAATGGCATTTGGCAAATGCGCGAAAAAAATTGCAGGAATTATTAAAAGATCAAAGTAATCAGTATGTCCAAAATAACGGGTAGCAACCGGGATCCTTTAGAGGATAGGGGATGGCTGCAAATGAAAGTGCTGCTGGACCAGGAATTGCCGGAACGGAAACGCCGCTTCATCTGGTGGCCATGGATAGGTGCGGTAGCAGCAGGAGTAGTAGGGGTATTACTGCTTCCAAATATTGTTACGAATAACGGTAATACTAAATCATTGACTCCATCCCTGGTAATGGATGAGCAGAAAATATCGGTAGAAAAACAAGTTGAGATGATGCCATTGGATCAGTCTTCTACTAATGAAGATCATAGAAGTCAAAAGGCGATTAAGAATTCAAATACAACTACAAAACCTATAAGCCAATTATTTAAAAATGAGCCTATACCAGCTGGGAATGAAGAGCGTGTCGAGGTTCAAATAAAAATAGAGAAAGGACAGGAAGGGAAAGCAAATAATGCATTTGTCACGGAGCTAAATTCAGAAGAATTACCGGATGCCAAGCCGGCTACAGAGATATTTACCCAACAAAAATCCGATTCCGTCTCAGATGTTGTAATATATCCATCTTTACTGCGGGAAATACCTTCATCAATAATATCCCCCCTCCCATACACCTATCTTTTATCACAGAGATCAAAAGACTTACCTCTTGTGCACGATAGCTCAACCCCGGTCGATATCAGATCCGTGAGCAAGTTTGATTTTGCTATAAATACCTCGATTATTTCAGATGTTGCTTTTCATAATGCTAGTTTTGATTTGGGAGGTCAGATCCGGATGAAACCTTTAAGAATTATGTCCGTCGGACTCGGAGCCTTTTATTGGAGGATCAATAATAGTCAGGTTTTTAGCACTGAGCAAACGAATACTGGATCCCGGGTTACCACCGTAGACGCCTTAGTGGCTAATCCAGAAATGGATAGCAACTCACCTGGCTTTTCTAATAATGGAAGTGCTATTTCTTATCGGGAAATATCACAATTATCATATTTGCGTGTACCGCTATTCTTTCAGTTTTTACCCGAGCGGAAATGGCAGCCATACCTTGGGATTCAGCACATGATTTTATTATCTGATGGTCAGCAAGGGATTTTGGAAAGCAGCAAACAAGCTGATTTTGCTACCAGTGCTCCCGCCGCCTCCAGCAATGAAATACCAGATTTGGTAAGACTGCACAATTCTGGATTTATATTGGGGCTTACTTTCGCTACCCATAAACATTGGACTTTTGATTTTTCCGTGTCTCACAGTCCGCGATCCTATCTGAATTACTCGGTTGGAGCAGGAGATTACGTAGAATATCATCGATTTTTTCGGTTAGGCGTCGGTTATCGATTTAATGAGTCTTAATACGATGTAAGGTCAGAGCGCTTATACTCATGCAACTAAAGTAATATTCTCCATCTGTTGACCGGATTTCTTGGCAAACGGATTCCATTTATTTACGCGAACTGAATCGAAAATATTTCTATTTTTGGTATTCAAACTATTTTTCAAGAAGGGTCGAACACACTTAAAATGTTTGGCCCTTTCCTCTTTTAAAAAGTAATACCTATTAAACTGCTGACCTATCTTCAAGGCTCCTTTGTTACGGGATACTTAGCAAAAGATATAATCAAAAAGATAAAACGGTCCAAATGCTACTATAAAATTTATGGATATATCTACGCTTCAAAGGCAGAAAATTTCCTACTTTGATACGATCACCATAATCCAGGTCAGCATGAATTTTACCGATCGATTAATAAGTGTCATCCTGATTGCCTCTTTAGGTATGGGATATTTCAGGGGGCAGGCAAAGACGGAGACAGATCTGTGGCGCATTGAAATTAGTATGCCTGATGCTGAATATAAGAGCATGAAAAAGAAGTCGGCCGTGGAGTTTAATTTTAATCCGCAGACCTTTAGTATCAATGGGCAACAAGTAGCT
>JAGQWV010000513.1 GCA_020437045.1 Saprospiraceae bacterium
GCGGGCAGGTTTTCGGTAGGGTGGCCATCTTCATCTTCTATTTCATCAAAAATGATGTATTCTTTATACACTTCCTTAAAATTCTCATCGAATAAAAAGAATTTCTTATTGGTTTTGCCAATATCAAACACGAGAATAACATCAACCGGTTCTTTCATGTCTTGAAAGTAGGAATTTTGCTTGAATCAATGGAGTATCCTTCAATTGCCCACCCTTCAGGGGATTCGAAGTTGAGCTAATGCCTGGCTGCGAAAATTTATTATTTGTAAATGGAGCGAATTCGATAGTTGGATCGTTTACTTGACAGCGAAAAAGACAGATAAGCGTGGTCATCAGTGAAAACGGGGGATATCCAAAAAATATCTCTATAAAATCGAAATGTAAATGACTTCTTTTTTGTAATTTTCTGCCATCTAACCAATAGAACTGTAGGGGAGTGAAAGAAGAAAGTTTGGCACTTCCTGCTGCTAAGTTATTATTCAATTAAACATTTTTATTACGTATTTTATTTGAGAGGCTACCAAAATTTGATTCGGAAACCGGGCCTCTTTGATATGATGCATTTTCGGAGATCAGTATCAAGATAAAAGATAGTTTGATCACATAGTTTGGTAGATGACAAGTTAGTTCATTTATCTGCTACCTGAGTCTAATAATCAGTAGATGTTTGGACCTGGAAGAATGTTGTGTCAATATAAACGATAAAGGATTGATCTTGATCATAAGTGATCATCATTGCTAGTCTGAGGACCAGATTTCGGGTCCTCTAAATAAAATTGGATTCAATTAAACATTTTATTTACATAATCTACTGCCATATGAAACGAAATTTTGTACTTCTATTGTTCGCTTTCCTGATAGGCAACGTGGCAATTGCCCAACAACAGGTCAGAGGGACAGTAACCAACTCAGAGGACGGTGAGCCGATGATTGGGGTAACTATTTTGGAAAGGGGCACCACCAACGGTACAGTAACCGATTTTGATGGGTCCTATTCAATTACTGCCCCTCAAGGTGCCATCCTCGAATTTTCATACACCGGTTTTTCTTCTCAGGAAATTACTGTGGGTGCGGATCCGGAAATCAATGTCCTGATGAGCCCTGGAGTTCAATTGCAGGAAGTAACGGTAACTGCCCTGGGAATCGAGCGATCCACCAAAGCGTTGCAGTACTCTGTAACAGATGTGTCAGGCGATGAGTTTCAGGAAGCTCGTGAGGTGAACGTCGCTAACGCATTATCAGGTCGGATTGCCGGGGTAAACGTAAGCAATATTGCATCGGGCCCTGCCGGATCCAGCCGGGTCATTATTCGTGGTAATGCATCTTTGCAGGGAAACAATCAACCATTGTATGTTATCGATGGTATCCCTATGGACAATTCAGGCTTTGGTCAAGCTGGTATCTGGGGTGGAAGAGATGAAGGAGATGGTTTGTCCAGCATCAACCCGGATGACATCGAGTCTATCACAGTCTTAAAAGGTGCTAGTGCCGCTGCACTTTATGGATCACGTGCCGCTAATGGTGTCATTAATATTATCACCAAGCAGGGTACGAAAAAGAAAGGTATTGGAGTGGAGTTTAGATCCAATTATACCTTTGACAGAGTTAATGATTTGAGAGAATACCAGAGCGAATACGGTCAAGGTGATTTTGTATCAACCGATCCTACTAATCCTGATGCACCAAGAATCGCGGTTGCACCTAGAAGCCAATCAGAAGGATTTGGTTGGAACCTTAATTCATGGGGACCAAGATTGGAAAGTGCAGCTAACTTTGTAGCGTTTGATGGAACGACTCAACCATACCAGGATGCTGGTAATAATTATGACCGTTACTATCGCACAGGAAGCACCCTGACTAACAGTTTAGCGTTGACAGGAGGAAGTGCTACGCAGAACTTTCGTTTTGCTGTTGCCGATCTAAGAAACCAATCTATTATTCCAAATTCTGGTTTTGACAGAACCAATGTCTCATTGTCGACAAATTCTAAATTTGGAGAGCGGCTGACACTTACTGCCAAGGTCCTTTATTCGCACGAAGAAGCTCGGAATCGACCCTATCTGTCGGATTCACCGGCTAATGGTATTTTATCAATGGCCTATCTACCGATAAACTCCAACATCGATTGGTATAGGGGTGACCCTAATAAATTAGGAGCCGTGCCAGCAGGTTTGAGTCCGGATCTCTACACATCATTTAGTAAGAGTGTTGGCGAAGAATATCCTATCGGAAATGGTGCTGGTGCAAACTGGACCCAGAATCCCTGGTGGACAGCCTATCAGTTTGACAATGATGACACTCGTGACCGTTTGATTTCTTCCGGACAACTACGCTATGACATCACTGACTGGTTGTATATCCAGGGTAGAGCCGGTATGGATTGGTATACACGAAGAGAAACAGATCTTGTACCTCAGGGTACTGGATACCAGAGGGGGGGTAGTCTAACTGAAGGTGAAGACCGGGTAAGAGAGATCAACCTCGAGTATATGATTGGAGTCTCTAAGAACTTTGGCAGTATTTCGTTAAATACCTTTTTCGGAGGTAACCGGATGCGACGTTCCAATGAACGTATTTCTGCTAATGGTAGTGGCTTTAATGTGCCATTTTTCCAGGCTATCAATAATACGGTCACCAGAAGCTTTGGCTATGGCTTTAGCGAAAATGGAATCAATTCTATTTATGGATCAGCAGAGGTCGGATATAATAATTACCTGTATTTGACGGCTACGGCCAGAAAAGATTGGTTTTCCGTATTAAATCCAGAAAACAACAACATTCTTTATCCCTCATTGGGTTTGAGTTTTGTGTTTACAGATGCTTTGAATATTCCTGCTTCTTCAGCACTTAGTTTTGGTAAATTCCGGGCTTCATGGGCTCAGGTAGGTAACGTGACCGTCAGTCCGTATTCCACGAATCTCACTTATTCGCTGAAACAGACACATTCCGGGTACACTTTGGCATCATTCTCTTCCGCAGGTGGTCAAAACGGTTTGATCCCGAATCCGGATATTAAACCATTGACGTCTACGGAGATCGAGTTGGGTTTTGATTTAAGATTCTTCAATAACAGACTTGGTCTTGATTTGACTTACTATCGTCAAAAAACTACAGAAGATATCTTGGATGCTACGATTTCCCGGGCTTCCGGTTTTGGTCGTACCACAGTCAACCTTGGTGAGATGCGTAATAATGGTATTGAAGTCCTGTTAACTGGTACTCCTGTTCGAGGCCCATTGACTTGGGATGTCTCCTTTAACATTGCCAAGAATGACAATGAAGTAGTTTCACTCATCGAAGGATCGACAGAACTTACCATTGAGGAACCCAGAACCAGGACGGTATTTACCAAACATATCGTAGGATATCCTTTTGGAATGATTACCGGTCTGGTACATAAAACCGCTCCAAATGGACAGAAGGTATATGATGCCAACAACGGATCGCCTATTCAATCAGATGGCTACGAAATTATCGGTAATGGAATAGCTGATTGGACTGGTGGTGTAAATAACTCATTCAGATATAAGAATTTCAATTTGGAATTTTTAATTGACTTCAAAATCGGTGGAGATATTTACTCCGGAACCAATGTACGTTTGACTCAGGCAGGATTAACTGAAATTACTTTACAGGGGCGTGAAGGCAATGATCCTATTGTTGTAGAAGGTGTTACCCAGACCGGAACCAATGACGATGGATCACCAATCTATTCTCCCTTTACGAAGACGCTTACAGCTTCCGAAGCACGTACCTATTGGGGCAACGCATCGAGAACTTCTGAAGTCTTCACCTATGATGCATCATTCATTAAGTTTAGATCGTTGGCATTTGGATACAACTTTCCTAAAGCTTTCATCAACAAGTCTCCTTTCACTAATTTACGCTTGTCGTTCGTAGGTCGAAACCTGGCTATTCTGTTCAAGAATACACCAAATATTGACCCCGAATCGAGCTATAACAACAACAATGGCGGTCAGGGT
>JAGQWV010000514.1 GCA_020437045.1 Saprospiraceae bacterium
TTGGTTTAATCATTCTTTGTTTGATCCTGTTGGAATTGCTTCGATTGATTGCATGGAGGTTATATTTTCCTATATCTTATCTTTCACCATTTGCTCATGTACTTACAATCAGCCTGAAATGAAATCGGATTCATTCGGGAAGTTTGTGTCGGAGATATATGGGCATTCTAAAGATTCACTTTTTGATATACATGCCATCAGGGAAGAATAAAAAGCCTAATGCATATTACCGTTAAATCCTTTTGTAACTTCATCAATCTAATCATCCTGGTCGAAGCCATGCAAAAGATCTATCTATTCACAACCACAATACTCTTGTTTTTTATGACGTATTCGTACGCGCAAAATATTCCTTACCAAAGCCCTCCCCAGGTGATTCTTGATCTGGTGGATGCTCCTAACACACCGGCAGTAAGTCTCAGCCCGGATAAAAATTTTATTCTTCTTATCGATGTGCCCAGTTTACCTCCAATCGAAGAGGTAGCTGAAGAAGAACTGCGCATTGGAGGACTGCGGATTAATCCCCGAACCAATGGCAGTAGCCGGGCCAGCACCTTCAAAGGTTTGGCGATAAAAAACATAAGCAATGCAGAGGAAAAAAGAATCTCAGGCTTGCCGGACAAACCCCGACTGGAAAATTTTAGTTGGTCACCGGATGGTCAGTACATCGCCTGCACGCACACTACCGAAAAAGACCTGGAATTATGGGTTGTCGATGTCTCTGCCTATGCAGCAAAGAAAGTTTGTAGCGGTTTGAATGATGCGGTATATGGATTGCCCTATACCTGGATGGGCACGCGGCCCATGTTGCTGGTCAAACTGGTACCAGATCAACGAGGTGACGCTCCCCAGGCACCGGGAATACCCGCTGGGCCGGTTGTTCAGGAAAATGCCGGGGGTGCGGCACCGGTTCGCACCTATCAGGATCTACTTAAAAGTCCTTATGACGAATTGCTTTTCGAATACTACACATCCAGTCAACTGGTAAAAATAGACGTGCCCGGTGGCCATCAGGAAGTGTTGCCTATTCAAGGCATCATCACTGATTTTAATGTAAGTCCTGATGGCAATTTTGTGCTGGTAGAGCGCATTAAAAAGCCCTTTTCATACATCGTGCCCTATTACCGATTTCCTCAGGAGGTAACAATCTTTGATCAAAACGGCCTGTTGATCCGGCAAATAGCCGATCTGCCGGCGGCAGAAAAAATTCCTAAAGGATTTAATGCAGTCGCAGAAGGACCACGATCTTTTGGCTGGCGAAATGACCAACCAGCCACAGTCTATTGGGTAGAGGCCCAGGATGGTGGAGATCCCAAAAATGAAGTGCCCGTCCGCGATCAACTGTTTATGTTGAAAGCTCCATTCATCGGATCTCCAACACCCTCTATTAAGTTTTCGCTTCGTTATCGCGGCATTACCTGGGGAGATGGCAAAATGGCCATCGGTCATGAATTCTGGTGGAGTACCCGCCAGGAAATTACAAGCTCCTGGTCACCGGATGTAGCTGAAGACACCAAACAAATCCTGTACGATCGATCATACGAAGACCACTATACGGATCCCGGTGATTTTCAGACTGAACTCAATGCTAATGGTAAAAGTATCTTACTAAGAGATCCTGAAAACCGACTCTATCTAGCCGGTATCGGGGCATCGCCGGAAGGAAATCGTCCTTTCGTGGATCGATATAACCCTGGAGATCAATCGACCGAAAGGCTCTGGAGGTCAGAAGCACCGTATTACGAAATACCGGTGAAAATCCTCGATGCGGAAAAAGGTCTGATGATCACCCGCAGGGAGTCAGAGGATACACCACCGAATTATTTCCTCCGTAACTGGAATTCTGGAGATCTGCAACCGATCACCGGGTTTCCGAATCCTTATGTCATGTTGTCCGGGGTAAAAAAAGAATTGGTCAAATATGCGCGTAATGATGGCGTAGAACTTACAGGCACCCTTTATCTGCCACCTGGTTATAATCAGGAGAAGGATGGTGCGCTTCCTGCGCTGATGTGGGCCTATCCCCGTGAATACAAAAGTGCCGATGCCGCCAGTCAAGTACGAAATTCCCCGTATGAATTCTTACGACTATCTTATGGATCTCCACTGTTTTGGGTATTGCGAGGCTATGCCATCTTTGACAACTTTGCCATGCCGATTATTGGTGAGGGAGACGAAGAGCCCAATGAGACGTTTGTACCCCAGTTGGTGGCCGGAGCCCAGGCAGCTATCGATAAAATAGTGGAAATGGGTGTCGCCGACCGAGAGCGAATTGGTGTGGGGGGCCATTCCTATGGAGCTTTTATGACGGCCAACTTACTGGCCCATAGTGACTTATTTGCCGCAGGCATCGCACGAAGTGGCGCCTACAACCGTACGTTAACTCCTTTTGGATTTCAGTCTGAAGAGCGCACATATTGGGAAGCCCCGGAAATATATAATACCATGTCACCCTTTATGCATGCAGACAAGATCAAGGAACCGATATTACTTATCCATGGCGAAGCAGATAACAATTCCGGTACATTTCCTATCCAGAGCGAACGTTTTTATGCCGCTCTAAAAGGACATGGGGCTACCACTCGCCTGGTCATGTTACCCCATGAAAGCCATGGGTATCGGGCACGGGAATCCATTCTCCATATGCTTTGGGAAATGGATCAATGGCTGGAAAAATATGTGAAAAAAATCACTCCTGAACAAAGATCTACGCTCAAAACACCATAGATCAAGTGGAAGGTGATTAAATAGAATTTGCTTTCTTAGAAAATTTATTACGAATGTCTTTTAAGAATTATCTGTTGCTTTTTTCGGTGCTTGCGATAACTCACCTAAAATTAGGTGCCGAAAATTATATCACCGTAGCCACGATCGGGACCAAACCTCCCACGATGGATCCGAAAATGGGGCTATCAAGAAATGGTCAATGAAGTGAAAGAATTCTGGCGGCATGAATTAGAACAGGTATTGGCTATAATCGATGCGTTGGTCCACCAGTACCAATTATTTTGATTTTGTGGTACAACGCATTAATCTGGATCAGACCATCGCCCACCTGGACAACAATTGGTCTAAATTGAAAAAATTAAAGGAAAAATACGGGAGCAAAGTAATTATATCCGACCCTGGTCAATTAGGACCTGTACTTGTCACCAGTGAACATGAAACAATCTCTGCCAAAGAGATGACGAAAGAATTTGAAATAGAGCTGGTGGATAGTTATTTTGACCGTTCCCGGGCTGTACGCAATGCCCACATTCAGACAAATCCTTAAAGTGATGATCAACTAGGAATCATCGTTTAATCCGCGATTCAGACAAAAGGAATGTCGAATTTTTCCCCAGGACGAGTAACGAATTCGGATCTATTTCGAAAGATCATCCAAGTTGGTCGGAAAAAAAGAACAGTTTAGTAGAATGAGGAAACTACCTTTGCCACCATTCTGTTAGCATTGCAACTGAACACATTCTCATTTTATCCATCTTAAAACATACTTATGAAAAAGATCCTCTTAACATTTGCCAGTTTATTTCTCTTGGGTATTTCCCTTAGTACCGCTCAAACTGTTGACGAAATTATCGATCAATATTTTGAAAATACCGGTGGTAAAGAAGCCTGGAAATCATTGAAATCAATGAAAATGTCTGGTACCAGCAATATGCAGGGAATGGAATTTCCGATTACCATCTATTCTAAGCGACCCAATTCCGAAAAGTTGGAAGTTCAGGTGCAAGGAATGGAAATTGTCGAAGCATATGATGGTTCAACCGCCTGGAGTATTAATCCATTTACGGGCAATACCACCGCCACTAAAGCCGATGATGAAGCCAATAAGGAGGCTGCCAAAAAAACATTTGAAGATGAACTTCTGGACTACGCAGCTAAAGGGCATAAAGTAGAACGCCTGGAAGACGCCGAAATCCAGGGTACACCAACCTTCCAATTAAAACTCACCAAAAAGACGGGTGATGAACAGATCTACTACTTCGATCAGGAGAATTTTGTACCGATTATGATAAAGAGTTTTGCCAATGCCGGACCCATGAAAGGTGCCGCTGTCGAGACTTATTTGAGTGACTATACCGATGTTGATGATCTCATCATCCCACATTCGATCGAACAAAAGGTAAATGGTCAGACCTTCATGCAAGCCACCATGGAAAATATCGAACTCAATCCGGAAATCGATGACACTATATTTGCCTTTCCAGCATCGGACCAGTCAAATGATAAAAAAGGCATGGAAGAAGAAAAGTCGGTAAAAAAAGAAATGCCGCCTAAAAAATCGATGATGGAGGATAAACCGGTCATGCTCGATAAAAAGAAAAAAGAAGACCCCAAAAAAAATAAATAGATAAACCTTCAATTATTGAGACAAATTCTGAGATTCATTTTTATGCCCATTAAAACGCATAATACGTAATCAGCGTTGAAGCGACAGCGAGTATTTACCGTGATAAATGGTGCAAAAAGTCGCCAGAATTTGTCTCAATAATTGTTGAATTCTACTACGCTCCATGGATCGAATGGCCAGTCATATACCGTTGTCAAAGACTGGATTTTAAAAGAAAATTCGAACCCTTTTATTACGCTACGTTAGACCAACACTGCCATGAAAAAATCCCTAATCTTTCCATTGATAATTTTATCTTTTTCATATACCCTGATGATCGCACAGGATTCCATTGCCATTTCTTTTGGAAATCTGTGGGCAAGAAGTATCGGACCCGCGGTGATGAGTGGGAGAATTTCATCTATCGACGGTATTGATAAAACCCCCGAGGTATTTTATATCGGGGCGGCGAATGGCGGGGTATGGAAAACAACAAGTGCCGGAGCTTCTTTTGATGCTGTATTTGATGAGCAAATGCAATCTATAGGTGACATTCGAATCGATCAAAATCATCCGGATACGGTATGGGTGGGTACGGGTGAACCATGGGTGCGAAATTCTGTATCCGTAGGAGATGGTATTTATCTAACCAAAAATGGTGGAAAAACCTGGAGTCACATGGGTCTGGATAGGACTGAACGTATCGCAAAAGTATTGATCCATCCAAAGGAGCCAGGTACCATTTACGTTGCTGCCCAAGGTCATCTCTGGAATGCCAATCCGGAACGGGGAGTATACAAAAGCACAGATTTTGGAGAAACCTGGGAGCAAATAAAGTTTGTCGATGAAAATACCGGTTGTGCTGATTTGACGATGGATCCTCAGCATCCCGACACTTTGATTGCTGCTTTTTGGGATCATCGGCGCTCTCCCGATTTCTTCCGCTCGGGTGGCCCGGGAAGTGGACTGTATAAATCCGTGGATGGTGGTCAATCCTGGCAAAAAATTACCCAGGGTCTACCGGAAGGTAACTTGGGCCGGATGGCCGTCGAGTTTGCCCCTTCTGATCCTCAGATTGTCTATCTTACCGTAGAGTGCGAGAAAAAAGAAGAAAAAGGACTTTATAAATCGACCGATGGTGGAGACTCTTTTCAATTTGTGAATGGTGACTTTGGCAGTACGGTTCGTCCCTTTTATTTTTCCCGGCTAACTGTTGATCCCAATGATGCCCAAAAATTATATAAATGTGGGTTGGATCTGACGATCTCCGAAAATGGTGGTGAAGCATTTCGCACGGTAGGGAGTGGAGTCCATTCCGATATACATGCCATCTGGGTACCCAAAGGGATGTCTAAATTTGTAGTAATTGGTACCGATGGGGGTGGATACCGCTCTTTGGATGGTGGCTTTTATTTCGAGATGTTCATGAATCTGCCTCTCTCGCAATTCTATCACGTGAGTGTGGATGACGCAGTACCATTTAATGTATACGGCGGATTGCAGGATAATGGTTCGTGGTTTGGCCCCTCCAGTGCGGCAGGAGGTATCGATAATGCTGATTGGTCATTGTCAAATTATGGCGACGGATTTTATTCATTCAGACATCCTGCCGATGCCAATGTAATCTACTCCGAGTCACAAGGAGGAAATCTGGTGCGCTTCGATCGTCGTGATGGCCAATCTAAAGACATCAAGCCTTTACCCCTGGCAGGAGATCCTAAATTCCGGTTTAACTGGAATGCTCCGATTCAAATTAGCACCCACAACCCGGACCGTCTTTATTTTGGTGCCCAGTTCCTGTTTAAATCTGATGACCGGGGTGATTCCTGGCAACGCATATCGCCAGATCTCACCACGAATGATACCTCCCGTCAGCAACAGGCAAAAAGTGGTGGCTTATCGATAGATAATAGCACGGCAGAAAACAACACTACCATTTACACTATTGGTGAATCTCCCGTAGACCAGCAAATAATTTGGGTGGGCACTGATGACGGTCAATTGCAATTAACCCGTGACGGTGGACATACCTGGTCCAATCTCACCAGTAAAATTCCTCATTTACCTGCCTTCACCTGGTGTAGCTATGTGGAACCCAGCCCCTTTGATGCCGCTGTAGCCTTTGTCACTTTCGATGGCCACAAGCAAGGAGATAAAACCAATTATCTGTATAAGACCGCAGACTATGGCCAGTCCTGGAAGCGTATCGAGCACAGCAATTTAAAAGGATATGCCCATGTAATCAAACAAGACCTGGTCAACCCGGACTTGTTGTTTCTTGGTACAGAATATGGCCTGTTTATCAGTCTGGATGGAGGGATCAGCTGGAAGCGATTTAATAACAACCTACCTGGTGTAGCAGTCCGGGCCATGGCGATCCATCCCCGGGACCGTTCATTGGTGCTAGCAACCCACGGCCGCGGTATCTACATAATCGACGACCTTACTACCCTACGCCAGATAACACCGGACATCATCGACAGTACGCTATCCTTTCTGGACTTACCCCCTTCTGTCATCAGATTACCTCGAAGTAGTCGTCCATTTGGGGGAGCTGGCAATTTTGTCGGCGAAAATCCCAGTCAGTCCGCCATGATCGCCTACTATATGAGTAAAAGGCATACGTTTGGCCGTATGACACTAGAAGTATACGACGAGGTGGGTACGCTGGTCACAGATCTGCCTGCCGGAAAGAGTGGGGGAATCAATATTGTTGAGTTGCCATTACGACTTCCGCCTCCTAAAGCTGCACCCACCAAAAACCGGATGGCCCTTTTTGGATCACTGATTACACCCGCCTTGCTGGAAGGCACGTACCAGGTACGAATTCAAAAAGGAAAAAAAGAATACACACACAATATTACGTTAGTGCCGGATCCGGAAAGTATTCACACAAAAGCCGATCGGTCAGTCCAACAAAGGAACCTTAAAATCCTCTATGATTTGACCAATGAACTGGGATATATTTATTATACACTGGAAGATATGCAGAAGAAAGCTAGAGCTATCAAGACCGATGATCAGGTTTTAAAAGATTCACTGGTAGACTTTGCCGCTTCCGCAGAAAAATACAAGGAATCACTGGTGTCTCTGGAGGGCGATTTTTATGTAGATGAAGGAGAGGCTCTACGCGAGGAAATTTCAACCCTCTATTATAGTATAAGCCGGTATCCCGGAAAACCCTCTGTACAGCAAATCGAAAAAACAAAACACCTCGAAAGTAAATTTGAAAAAGTCAGAACCAGGTTTTCTGAATTTACCGCCCGGGCAGAAAAAATCAATACAAACCTGGAGGTAAAAAATATACCACCAATCCGGTGGCAAAGTATGAGTGAGTATCTTAAATAAAAAATATTTAAGTCTTCTTTTTAATAAGCACAACACTGGCCTTATCGGCTTTCCATATTTTTTTAAAAAAATCCCGGAGATCTTGATAGCTATCTTGAGCATATCGATTTCGATAAATCTCTAGTTGACGGACCAGATGTAATTGATTGTCTTTAAGAATGGTTTCCACTTTAAACACACCAAAATCTGAATGCAAATCAACCGGTTCGATCAAGGCTTCTGACATATACTCATTTGGCAAATCAATAACAAGTGAATCTACCTGATAAATCGGCTGGTTGATGACGACCGGTTGTGTGCGATGATCATCTTTTGGCAATTGAAAAGTCCACCGGGAAAATAAATTGGGTTTAAAAAAAACTCTATCATTGCTCGACTGCGCATATTGATCAATATTAAAAAAGACCTCCTCGGTCATTTCCGGGACAGGAGCTTGGGTATACTGATAATTAATTGATTTTAGATTAAAGCCCGGAACATCTATTTTCTTTAAAAATTCCATGCGGGCATCTTCTTTACTTTCGTCTTGTTTACCTTCTACATTCTCGAAGGCTACACCATGATACAGTGTCTTGGCATTACCTTCAAGGGATCCATCCGGATTAAGGATTAAATGCTCCCTCCTTTTAATTAAATAATCATCCAAATCATAACTGGTTGTTTTAATCAATTGACCGCCCTGCTCAGAAACCATTAAGGCATTTCGATTGCCCGTAAAAGATCCCAAATATCCATATGGGTTTTTTTGACTGGTGCATTCCAGAAATACCGTATCCGTCGACAACGGCACACTAAGAATCACATGATTTGCCTGAAATCCGTTGGGAAAATCAGTAAAGGTAAATGATGAATGGTTGCGTCCGCCACCAATGATGGTATAAAATGACGGAATGCCTGCCTCTTCCAAAATCACCCGCATATAATTACTCAAAGCCTTACAATCTCCATAACCCAACTCGGAAACTTTATCAGCTGCCATGGGTTGGTAACCACCAATACCAAGCTGGACACTTACATACCTTGTCTTTGACTGGAGGTATTCGTATAAAGCTCTTATTTTGTCTTCTGTTGAATTATTACTGGCTGCGATTGTATGGATGGTTTGTTTTTCCTGGGTCGAAAGAAATGACTCGTGGGGCAGCAAATCGTAAAGCCATTGTCCAAAAGTATTCCAGCTATCCATACTGCCGGCATAACCATCATATTCAAATTGATTGGCAGCTAAATAAACAATCGGCAATATTTCCTCCTCAGGAGGACTCAAAATTTCTTCTTTGATCAGCTCCAAATGATCAAAATTCCAGGTATAGTTGATCTGATTATCATCCTTTTCCACAGATGGCAATGAATCCAAATAATTGGCTTTAAAACGAATACCAAGATCCAGAGGCGCTGATACTTTAAACTGACTATGATCAACGCTGACTTCATATCCGGGAACCGGTCTAAAGGATGGATAGTGAAAAAGACCATTATACTCCACTTCGTATTT
>JAGQWV010000515.1 GCA_020437045.1 Saprospiraceae bacterium
TGAAACCGCTGGATGGAACGGACGAGCTGGATTGCAGATGATGACACCAGATGTGTATGTCTACCGGATTGTGTTGACTTTTATCGACGGATCCAAGCAATACTTTAGTGGTGATGTTACCCTGATTCGTTGATTTATCTTTCCTTTTCATATATTGCTAACCATTAATATGTGGAATCTTGGCAAAATTCAGGGCAAATCATCGGAGACAGGGGATGTTTGGAGGTATTTTTAAGCTAATCCTGCTTTTTGCGATCGGACTTATTATCTTGCTTTTTTCAAAGCCCTTCATCAGTAGTCTTGTTGACAAAATGTATAAGCTCGAAGATCGGAGCGATACTACGAATAGGGAGAGATTTTACCTGCCGGAACCACAATCTGATGCCATCTATAATTATGAAGGATTTTCTTTGGCCTATAATGAAAAAAGTGAACAAGCTAGCTGGGTAGCATATGAGCTCACCGTTGCGCAATTAAATGCGCCTAAGGTAAATCGGTCCGATTATTTTAATGATGATCCACAAATCCGGGGAGGATCAGCCACTTACTACGATTATAAGAATTCGGGTTATACCAAGGGACATTTGGTTCCTGCTGCAGATCGGGCCTATTCTGTCAAGACGATGGAGGAGACCTTCTTAATGAGCAATATTACTCCTCAAACGTATGCTTTTAATGGAGGCATCTGGAGAGAACTTGAGGAGCAAACACGTGACTGGGCAAGAACAAACCGGTCACTTTATATCGTATGTGGCCCCATTTTTAACAAAAGTAATCGGCAATATATCGGCACCAATCAGGTAGCCGTTCCCGAAGCATTCTTTAAGGTCATCCTGGATGACAATCCACCGGAATTAAAGGGAATTGGCTTTATCATACCCAATGAGCGTTCCGAATTACCACTGCAAGAATATGCCGTAAATATTGACAAAGTAGAGGAAAAAACGAACCTGGATTTTTTCTATGAGCTTTTTACCAATAAATTAGAGGACTCTATCGAAAGTCATCTGGATCTCCATCAATGGAGTTTCGATCCAGATCGCTATCGTTTACGGGTTGAGAACTGGAATAATCGTTAGAACTATGACAGACATTCAAGCATTTATCGAGAAAATCAATCAATCATTTCAATTCAAAGGACCGGAAATAGATCTGGGAGGCGCTATGCTGAATAAAAAGAATCTGACCGGTACTTATGTTCGTTTGCCGTTGAAAACCTTAAATCGACATGGCCTCATTGCCGGTGCAACCGGTACCGGTAAGACCAAAACACTTCAGGTGATCGCAGAACAACTTTCGGCTAAAAGTGTACCTGTTTTACTGATGGATGTTAAGGGTGATTTAAGCGGTATTGCCAGACCCAGTGAGGGGAACCCAAAGATAGATGAACGTCACGATTTGATTGGAATCCCTTTTGAAGCGGGGTCCAGTCCGGTAGAGTTTTTGTCTTTGTCCGATGAAAAAGGTGTACGTCTTCGAGCCACCGTTACCGAATTTGGACCTGTCCTGTTCAGTAAGATTTTGGATTTGAACGAAACGCAGCAAGGGATTATGGCCGTCGTTTTCAAATATTGCGACGACCACGGACTACCACTACTAGACCTAAAAGACATTAAAAAAACATTGCAATGGTTGACAGGGGAAGGAAAGGAAGAAATTGAGCAGGAATACGGGCGAATTTCGACAACTTCCATGGGAACCATTATTCGAAAAATAGTTGAACTGGAACAGCAGGGAGCAGAGAAATTCTTCGGAGAAAAAAGTTTTGATGTAAATGATCTGATCCGAATTTCCGATGATGGCAAAGGAATTGTGTCCATCGTCAGGTTGACGGATATTCAGGATCGTCCAAATCTTTTTTCCACCTTTATGTTACAAATGCTGGCTGAAATTTATGCCACTTTCCCGGAGGAAGGAGATATGGATCAGCCCAAACTGGTCATTTTTATAGACGAAGCACATCTTGTATTCAAGGAAGCCTCTAAAGCCCTGCTTGATCAGATCGAGACTATTATAAAGTTAATTCGGTCGAAAGGCGTTGCGATCATCTTTGTGACCCAGAATCCGGCAGACATCCCTAATGATGTACTCGGACAATTAGGAATGAAAATCCAGCATGCCCTGAGAGCTTTCACGGCAAGCGATCGGAAAGCTATCAAATTAGCCGCTCAAAATTTCCCTATCAGCGAATATTATGACGTGGATCAAATGCTGACCGAATTAGGGATAGGAGAGGCGTTAGTCAGTGTACTTGATGAAAAGGGGAGGCCTACTCCCCTGGTACATACCATGCTGCGAGCGCCTCAATCCAGGATGGACATCTTATCTCCCTCCGAAATTAATTATATAGTCAGAGAATCTCAGCTAACCCAAAAGTATAATGAGGAAATCGATAGGGATAGTGCTTATGAAATTCTTAATGATAAAATTCAGGCTGCCCAGGAAGCAGAGCATCGCCAGGAAATGGAAAAGCAGCGAGAGAAAGCGAGAAAGTCCTCATCCAGACGCACTCAGAAATCCGTAATTGAAAAGACATGGGACAATACTACTCGACAGATCGGTCGGACTCTGGCGCGGGAGATTACCCGTGGCATTCTGGGGGTATTGGGGGTGAAAACACGGCGCTAATTCTCAAGAGAATGGTTAGCTAGCACAACTACACACTAGTGCAGCATTTCCGCAGTA
>JAGQWV010000012.1 GCA_020437045.1 Saprospiraceae bacterium
AAACTACTATTATTTACGAGATTAAATTTTTAATCGACATATGGACTACCCACTAAAAATAGCTAAGAGCCAGTTAAAAATGCAAATTCCCACTTCATCAGTGGGGATGATGCTTCATCCTTACTCGACCTTCCACAGAAAAAGTACTTTCAGCGCCATGCTGTCCCTATGTTAACCACATTCTACTAATTTTCGTTTTTGTACCTTTTAGCTATTTGCTGAATTTAGGAACGCATCAAATGGATATAGACTTTTAAATGCCCGGGCCCCATATTTTAAAAAGTCAGAATCAAGTACTGTCTCATCATTCATGTTATGGGTGGCCAAAAAACTCTTTTGTTTTAGTAATTCTATCTCCGGATGATCCGGAGGAAAATCTTTAGGAGCACGTTGTAATTTTTCACCTTCTACGGTTCCAAAATATTTTCTGAAGGTGGCATTATTGATAATCTTTTTGAATTCATTAGTTTCATTGAATATTTTTTCCCGTATGGCACGCAGCCATTTTGACTCCGGTAGATAAGCACCGCCAGCCAACATGGATGCACCAGGTTCAATATGAATGTAGTAACCTGCCCGCGTGTGAATCTCTGATTTCTTAGGTGCACTGGTAATGTGAGCACCAAAGTGAGTCTTGTAGGGAGATTTATCTTTAGAAAAACGCACATCCCGGTAAATTCTAAATACACAATCTTTAGCAGTAAAATGCGCAATACTGGGATCAAACTTGGAGATCTCAGCTATCAAAGCATTAATGAAGGCATCAAATTCATCTTTCGCCATCATATACTGGTCTTTGTGTGCATTAAACCAATCCCGGTCATTATTTGCTTTCAGTTCTTTAAGAAACTGGAAACTTGATTTACTGATTTTCATCGTCATTAATTTAATGGTTTAAAGATATAATTGTGTATATGCAATATTACTCGAAAAATCCATACTTAAAAAACAATGAATAATAATTAAAACTCCAGGACATCGCTGCCTCGTTTTTTCCCGCTTTGCTGTCTCCCCAAATCATCTATATTTAAAGTATGAAAAGAAGACAATTTAATAAACTCCTCACCCTGAGTTCAGGTATCGTCACCAGTGCATCGAGCCTATATTCTTTTGATCGCGTGTATCAGCAAGAAATTTCCACTCCCGAACCTGATGTCGTAGTTGCCGGAGCTGGTCTCGGTGGCTGTGCCGCGGCCTGGGCCCTCTTAAGAAAAGGAATGACTGTTGTGCTCACAGAAGAAACGCACTGGATCGGTGGACAAATGACCAGTCAGGGAGTACCACCTGATGAACACCAGTGGATTGAAACGATGGGAGCTCCCAAAAGTTACCGGATCTTCCGGGATGCCATTCGGTCCTACTACCGGGCTAACTATCCACTCTCTGAGGATGCAAAGCAGCGACAAAACTTAAATCCGGGTAATGGTGCCGTATCGCGTTTATGTCATGAACCCCGGGTAGCCCAAACGGTATTAAGCGACTTCATGACACCTTACCTCAGCAATGGAAAACTGCAAATTTTATTAAAGCACAGAGTCATCCAGGCGGAAAGTAGTCACGACCGGGTGGAGTCGGTAGTTGTGGAAAATCTGCTTAATGGTGAAAAAATTAATCTATCCGCCAAGTTTTTTGTCGATGCAACGGAATTGGGAGACCTATTGCCCCTAACCGGTACCGAATATGTGAATGGCTCTGAATCAAAAAAGGAAAGTCAGGAACTACATGGCGGGGAAGTTGCAAATCCACAAAACGTACAAGCATTTACCATGTGTTTTGCGATGGACTATATTGATGGTGCTAACTTGATTATTGACAAACCAGAACAATATGATTTCTGGAAAAATTATGTGCCGGAGCTGACTCCACCCTGGTCCGGAAAGCTCCTCGATTTAAACTACTCAAATCCAAAGACTCTGCAACCCAAAGCATTGGGATTTGATCCAAGGGGTAATGCTACGGGAGCCAATTTAAATCTCTGGAATTACCGCAGAATAGTTGATCCGGCAAATTTCGAACCGGGATTTTATCAGGGTGGGATTTCGATTGTCAATTGGCCGCAAAATGATTATATGTTGGGTAATTTAATTGGTGCCTCCACCTCCGATTTCAACAATCATCTGAAGCGTGCCAAGCAATTAAGCCTTTCCTTATTTTATTGGCTTCAGACCTCAGCACCCCGACCCGATGGCGGATTGGGCTGGCCCGGATTAAGATTACGTGGAGACATTATGGGATCAGATGATGGTATGGCACTATATCCCTATATCCGGGAATCACGCCGGATCAAAGCCCGGTTTACCGTGAAAGAAGAACATGTAGGTGCCGAAAACCGATTAATGGTCTCTGGTGAAAAAACAGCTGCTCATTTTTCGGATAGTGTGGGAATTGGCTATTACCATATTGATCTGCATCCCAGTTGTGCCGGAGATAACTATATTGATTTTGCATCGCTGCCTTTTCAGATTCCACTGGGTGCACTTCTACCCGAACGGATGGAAAATTTGCTTCCTGCCAATAAAAATATCGGCACAACGCACATCACTAATGGCTGCTATCGATTACACCCGGTAGAATGGAGTATTGGTGAGGCAGTTGGATTGCTGATCGCCTATTCACTGCAAAAGAAACTTACCCCCCAGGGTATTTATAGCACCGAAACACATCTAGCGGATTTTCAAAGTTATATCCGAAAGGAAGGCATTGAAACGGAATGGCATTTTGACAATTAGGATCAATTGATCATCATGCCTCTAAGCGTTGACAGTGATCTTGAAAATTTCATAAAGTTGTATCTCCCAGATTTATTTTTTTTAAAAAATATGGTGATTCATTTATGGAATCCGATGGACTTTTAAATCATTCTGGAAACCAAAAGTAATTATCATGTACTCAACCAACCAGGTCAAATGTATTTATTCAATTATTAATCGCTTGAAATCTTTTAGTCTGCTTCTCTTTTTTCTCTTTCTTTTAAGTGCAAGTAAAACAGATGCTCAGGAATTCCGCTTATCGGGATCGGTGCAGATTTTGGGAGAAATCAACGGAGCTTTCACCGGTTTCGGTCTGGGTCTGGAAAACCCTTTAGGCAAGCACTTTTCATTATCGGCCGACGTTAATGCGGGATACAGTGATAAGGGAAGGGCTCTGGCCATCAGACCGGCAATACACTATTTTTTAAGCCGGGAGCAAAAGGGATTTTATATTGGTCCATCGGTCAAATACATTCATCTGAAAGAGAGACTAGACTACGATCGTTATCAAGATGAATTATTTGCTGTGGGATTTTCTCTGGGGGCCAAGTCTAAAATAAATGACCGTCTGATACTCACTTTAGATCTTAGCCCGCATAAAACCCTCGGTGGGAATAATGAAGCAGATGTTGCCGGAATTAGTGGCGGTATCAGTATTGGCTACAGAATTCAGTAGATTTTAAAGACCTCTTATTGCGAGAAAAAACTTATCCCGGCATCGTCTTCGATTTCATTTTAAAATGATAACCAAGGGAAGACTATAATCCGGAATGTTCAGAAGAAGATCTTAACATTCCGGATTTATGTATTATAAAAGTCTGTAATTAATGTAAATTGCATTGCCTTAAATAATAAACCCAATAAAGATTTATGGCAATCCACTACGGCACACAATTACTTCGGCATTTAATTACTATGTACTGCATTATGGTGAGCGTCGTCGTGACCGCTCAAAAACCAGTCGAAATTTGTGGCACGGTTGATTATAACGACTGGCTGCAAAACCAATTTCCGCATAACCGGTCGAGCGAAGAGGCCTTTGAAAAATGGATGTCCCGAAAAATTGACGAGAGAAGAGCCAATCATCAGCGCGAGGCAATATCACCAGTGATTCGTACCATCCCTGTTATCTTTCATGTTATCCACCGGTCTACGCAAGATATTGGTGAAGGGGTCAATATTAGTGCGGAGCAAATACAATCACAAATCGATGTCCTTAATGAGGATTACCGCAGAACCGGCAATGGCTATAATGACGATCCGCGAGGAGTCGATACCGAAATCGAGTTTTGTCTTTCCCTCGTAGATGAACGCAATCGGGTATTAGATGAACCGGGCATTATGCGCTGGTCAAATTGGGGTCAGGGCTACTTCGATAAAACGTATATGAATCAGATTATCAAGCCGGCAACTAGTCAGGATCCAACCCGATTTCTCAATATCTGGGTAGCCCAATTACCTCCTGGTCTGTTGGGATATGCCCAGTTTCCCGATAGTTCGGGACTCGCAGGTCTGGATATGGGCAATGGCCCCGTTGATCAGGACGGAATTGTGGTCATTCCAACTGCCATAGGGACCACCGGTATCGCCGGACCGCAACTCAATACCGGACGTACCGCCACACACGAAATTGGACATTGGCTAGGTTTACGACATATTTGGGGAGATGGTGATTGCACAAAAGATGACTATTGTAGTGATACACCACGCTGCAGCGGATCTTATTTCTCTGAATTTCCTTCTTGTCAACATCCCAGTCAGTGTGGTGCGCTACGCATGATCGAAAACTATATGGATTACTCCGAAGGTGCATGCATGAATATTTTCACGATTAAGCAAAAAGAAAGAATGGACATTGTTTTAGCAAATAGTCCAAATCGACCCTTTGACACCGATGTGCCAACAATTTGTCATCCCGAAAACCTGAGTACTTTGGCCTATAGTCCGCAGACGGTACGGTCCTGTGGGCCAATGAATATCCAATTTACGAATACTCTTCTTGAATCTACGGCTACAACTTCTTGGGGATTCTCCGGAATAAATGTTTTCCCTACTACATCCAACCAACCGCAAGTGACCGTTTCCGCTAAATCATCCGGGATTCTATTCATACATCTCCAGACCACCTTCGCTGGAGTGATGGAAGAAAAAACGGCCCAAATCAGTGTGATCATTCTTCCGGTCACTGATGCTATTTGCCAGACCACCGCTTGTGATGATGGCGTCAAAAATGGAAATGAACTAGGTATTGATTGTGGAGGTTCATGTGCCCCATGTCATATAGACTGTGACAAAGCGGCTGTGTACAATGGTCCTATCTCATTACCTGATACTATCAGGGCTGCTCAGCTAATTGAAAGTGGCAATCTTACCGGAGCCGGGGAAATTCAAATAGAAGCTGGCAGACAAGTTACCTTGGAAGCCCAGCAGATATTGTTACAACCAGGCTTTATTGTCAATCCGAATGCAGGACTGGAGATCATTGTTGGGGGTTGCAATTAAATGATTGCAAAGTATAGACTTCTTAATGTATTGGGAAAAAAAACTTTCCATTCTTTCCAATCACACCGTTGACCTCGATCATCCCCCCACTGCTTGCATGACCAAATCCAAAGCAGCGTTTCTCACCTCAGCATTTTTACCACCACCTTTATAGTGTGTCATAAATACGATTACCAGGTCATGAGACGGAATGATGTAAGTATATTGACCGCCAGCTCCTGCCATATAATACGTTTCTTTAGGTAGTGGCAATGCTCCATCGCCATTCAACCAGAAAAATCCGCCATAAATATCTCTGCCATCCGCTTTCCAGGCGGGAGCCAGTGTTCCGACAAAATCGGAAAAACCCTTGGGAAGTATTTGTTCACCATTCCAAACTCCCTCATTTAAATACAACATACCTAGACGGGCCCAATCTCTGGCCGTCCCAAATTCATATCCCTGCAATAAAAAATTTCCGTAAGGATCAGTTTCCATGATCATGTTGCGAACACCAATTTTATCAAAAAGTTCGTGCTGTGGAAAATTCCAATAATTCTGACCTTTTCCTTCCACTCCCAACCGGATTAAATAATTAATCAGTACGGGATCACTATTGCGATATCTTCCAATGGTATTTGGTGGCCACTCCATTGGGCGAGTGGCTGCCCATTTAAATGAATTGATTGCCCCTGTATACACGTACAAATGATCAGGGTATCCGATTGTAGGATCAAAGTCCGGATCAAGAGGAGCGCGAAATCGAATACCACTTGACATATGTAAAATATCGGCAATAGTAATTTTTGAGCGTGGGTCATTACCATTTACCTGCCATTCGGGCACTGGAGCCGGTTGATCAAGGGTATATACTCCCTTTTGAATCAAAACTCCCATCAGCGTAGCCGTCAAACTTTTTCCCATCGACCAACTTTCCAACCGGGTATTCTTGTCGAGACCCTCCCTGTATCGCTCACCAATTATTTTTCCCTTATAACTAATCAGAAGAGCTGCCGTAAGAAGATCCGGATCAGCATAAACAATGTCTAAAGCTTGAGAAATCTTATCCCGGTCAAACGTCAGATCTGTGATGTCCGGAAGCTGATCACCCATCGGCCAGAGCATGCTCTCGGGATCAGGAAGATCACTGGTAATGGTTACCGGTTTATAATAAAGTTCGTCTTTCCCTTCCGGCAGGCAGATACAACCTTGGTCTCCATAATACCTGGCTGTTCTCACGATTCCATTAGGTGTGGTAACTCTAACCAGTTTATTTTGCAAATCCACTTCTCTTTTTAAATGAGATCGCACTGCATATGGGGCCGAAAAATATCCGATATTCTCGGCGGCAAAATCAAAATCAAGCCCGGTAATAAATACCGCAGAACACAAGATTTTGGCAAAACCTGACGCGTGATGAGACATTGAGTCACCGGGTACAGGCTCATATTTAGTATCCAATTCAAAAGAATCTGCCCGTTGAATCAGGCGCTCAGCTTCAGACATGGATGATACTAAATCTTGTTTTACCACCTCCTGACATCTCACGAGTGTCAATGCAGCTAGTACCGATAGCATTATAATTCTCATTATTGATCTTTAATTTTTTACCAAAAGAAATCCCTGACGGGTTATCACGTTATAAAGTTCAGCCATTCAGATTAAATCGTAACCCACTGATTGGCACGGCCACTCTCGATTACCGCATCAATCACTTTCATATTATTTATGGCATCCAGAAAAGGAGTAGGTACTTCTTCATTATTAATAATGGCTAATGAAAAAGCGTCACCCTGCAACGTATACTGATCGCAAATTTCAAAACCTATTTCTTTGCGTTCTGATTTGGTAACTAACCAGATACGCGTAGGGGCATCTGGTGGTGCATTGACCGGAATCTCAATTTCAATATATCCTAACGTACCAAATATTAGACAGTGCTGGAAGGGCATCAGTTGCGTCGAACACGTAAACGTAGATGATTTTCCATCCGAGAAATCCAGTATACCCGATGCTAATCGATCCACTCTTAATACCGGATCATACTCCATTAAACCAACCACCCGGTGTGGTTCTTCATCAAACAGAAACCGTCCGAAAGAAATACAATAGCAACCGATGTCCATTAATCCGCCTCCACCGATATCCGCTTTATTACGAATATTCGTTGGATCATCATTATAATAAGAAAAAAAAGATTGCAGGGTTTTTACCTGCCCTATGGCTCCGGAGTGAATCAGCGATTTTGCCTTTACCCATTGAGGATGAAAGCGATACATGAAAGCCTCCATTAATTTCAAATGGGGATATTTTCTAGCTACTTGCATTAAAGATTTTGCCTCATCTGCATTTAATCCGACCGGTTTTTCACACAATACATGTTTACCAGCCTCCAGAGCTTTGATGGACCAGGGTACATGTAGATGATTGGGTAAAGGATTGTACACCGCCTCAATTTCTGGATCGGCGAGTAGTGCTTCATATGAATCGTATGCTTTGGGAATACCCAATCTTTCGGCAGCAGCCAGTGCTCTACCTCCTTCTCGTGAACTGATCCCGACAATCTCACAATATTCACTTTTCTGCATACCGGGAATTACTTTAACAACGCCAATTTTTGCAGAACTTAAAATACCCCATTTTACTTTTCGAACAGTCATTTTTAATTGTTTATACTTTTAGTCAACGAACACCATGAATCAACGTAAATTATAATTTTCATATCACAATGGAGCATCCAGCGCTCAGTGTTTTTTTATCAATTCAGAGTATGGCTGTTATTTTCTAAAAAAATTACTACTTAAATACAGCCGTACATTCCAAGCAAACCAACTTTGCCAAACACTCATCAGAATCATTGGCAAGCATGCTATACATCATCTTTTTCGCCAACAATGGCTGATACCTTGTGGCCCTAATTTTAATGCTATTCCAGTCATGGAAAGACCAATGCCAAAAAAAATCGTACCCTCCGAGAGAGGCGTTAAACTAATTCACAATCCCGTACTAAATAAGGGAACAGCGTTCACCGCAGATGAGCGAAAAATTCTGGGCCTACGCGGACTTCTTCCTCCCCGGGTTACCACGCAGGAGTTGCAGGTTAAACGGGTCATGGCCAATTTACGATCAAAGTCTGATGACCTGGAGCGATACTTATATCTTACCGCCTTGCAAGACCGGAATGAAAACCTGTTTTATAAAGCGGTGACAACCCATCTTGCGGAAATCATGCCTTTGATTTATACACCTACTGTTGGCCAGGCTTGTCAGCTCTTTGGTCATATCTATCGACGATCCAGAGGTTTGTACATCAGTGTCGAAGACAAAGGAGCGGTTGAAGAAGTGCTCTTAAATTGGCCACATCGAAACGCCCGCGTTATTGTGGTGACGGACGGAGAGCGCATTTTGGGACTCGGTGACTTGGGAACGGACGGAATGGGGATACCGATCGGTAAGTTATCTCTTTATACCGCCTGTGCAGGTATACATCCGACACAATGTCTACCCATTACGATCGATGTGGGTACTAACAATGAAAGACTTTTGGAGGATCCACTTTACCTGGGATTGCAGCAGAATCGATTGCGGGGCGAGGCCTATAAAGAATTACTGGAAGAATTTTTCACAGCGGCCAATAAAGTCTTTCCTCAAGCGCTAATTCAACTTGAGGATTTTGCCACCAGGAATGCATTTGGTTTACTTGGGGAATACCGTGACAAAACATGTATGTTTAATGATGATATCCAGGGCACGGGAAGCGTTGCTTTAGCTGGTTTATTGTCTGCATTGCGTATCAGTGGTCAGCGTCTGGAAGATCAGAAGTTGGTATTTCTGGGTGCCGGTGAAGCCGGTGTTGGTATTGCTGACTCGATTGTAGATGCCATTGTCGATTTGGGTATTTCACCGGAGAAAGCGCGGAGCCAGTGTTGGTTTGTAGATTCACAGGGTCTGGTTTGCAAGGAGCGCAAGGATCTTAAAGCACATAAGCTACCCTATGCTCATCATCATGCCCCCCTGGCAACGCTATTAGACACAGTCAAGACCATCCAACCCACGGCCTTGATTGGTGTCAGTGGTCAACCAAAACAATTTACAGAAGAGATTATCAAAGAGATGTCCAAACATAATGAGCATCCAATCATCTTTGCCCTATCCAATCCTACTTCCAAGTCAGAATGTACTGCGGAAGAAGCATACCGGTGGAGCCAGGGTCAGGCCATTTTTGCCAGTGGAAGTCCTTTCGACCCCGTCGAATTTAATGGAAAAACCTTTTATCCCGGCCAGGGAAATAATGTATATATTTTCCCGGGTATTGGTTTGGGAGTCTTGTATAGTCACTCACGGCGCATCACCGATAGGATGTTTTTAGAGGCAGCGCGGGTCGTCTCCCAGTCATTAACGCAAGCCGAACTGGAACGGGGGCAGATATATCCATCGATTGAAAATATTCGTGAAGTAAGTGCCCGAATTGCCGCGGCCGTCACCAAAGTGGCCATCGAAGAAGGTCATTCGGACAAGGTGCTCTCCGATAACCTTCTTGAAGAAATTAGAGCCTATATGTATGATCCGCAATATCCGGAATATCGCTAAAACAAAAAGAAATAGGATAGCAGACCTCTAGTGCAGCATTTCCACAATAA
>JAGQWV010000516.1 GCA_020437045.1 Saprospiraceae bacterium
CACGCCGCATCTCTTATATACATTTCGCCACTTTTTGCCCTTCCGGCTCGGAAATCAACAGTATACTTTTTTGAATGATCAATTTATCGATAATGGGTGAAGCGGCTTACCCCCTTTTAATCTTTACCCTCTTTTACCTTTCATAGCATCTGAACCCCTGACCACTAAAAAGAGTGGAAGATCTATATCTTCCGGCTCGGAAATGAACAAACATCCCCTATTTCAACCATTTCCCCCTTTCAGTTTTTCAACGACAAAAGCTCCCAGTTTCCGCCCCTGGGCAACACCATTCTCAATGGCAGGCATATAGTGAATCCCTCCATATAGGCGACTGATCGCCGCTTCGGATGATGCTTCCAGAAATGAGTTGAAAGAGCGCATGGGCAAGCCATAAGCCATTTCGACTGTATCATCAAATTTGAAATGATCGCCATAAATACTGGTAAGAGCGACTGCAGCCGCAGAGGAAATGACACTGTGACCACTAGTATACTCCGGAAAGGGTGGAGTCTGAAGAAGTGGAGTCCAGTTTTCATCAATGTATTTATTGATCACCGTCTCCGGACGAATGAGATTGCTGCGGTACTTCTCGTCCCAAGAACTAATAAAGGCATCAAATAAAGCCATGGAGGTGTACGCATATGTTTTAGCAGTCTTCATAATGTCTGCGCTGTCTATTTTAGTGGCTAGCTGGGCAATTCCCATCCAGTGCCCGCCGGGAGTAATCTTTTTGGTCGCAAACATCACATGTCCTGTGTGATGGCTGACGTACGGGTTGCAATCCCAAAATTGGGCGATACCTGTTTTTTCTTCATCCAATGTTTTTCCGGTCTCATATACCTGCATCACTTCTTTATAAAATGGACTCCCTTCCTTGATGTCAAACTTTGAAGGAACCGGTGGCGTAAATTGTTGAGCTGAATCTATGAGCAGGGTTCGAATCTGACGCCAGTGAGGTTCTATACCTTCCATGTAGTCAGGAGGTGTGGGAAGCCATCGTCCTTCTTCATCCCGGATATCAAATTTTGGAAAAGTACGGGTCTCACCATAATGGTCATTTTTTGCCCATTCCATAATATGATTTTTAGCCTCCATACCATATTGCATGGATGCTTCCAACACCTTCTGTGGCACACCTGAATCTTTATACTTCTCACTCAATCTTTCCAGGTACTCATCCATCTGTGGTTCTGAAAAAATGAGCGTCCTTCCGACATAGGCAAATGCATAGACACCAGCGATATCATAGTTGACCAATGCTGAACTCGACGGAGGAATCACCGTCAGTTCACTCACTTTGCCGGCCAACGTTGGATAATCAGGGTGACCGTGACGAAGTGTTTCGTAGCCTGCGATACTGGAATAGGCATAGATCCGGCTGGCCACCGGTGGTGAGAAGATGTCGTAAACGATAATATCTGTCAGTTTAGATAAAGTACTGTCGAGATAAGTAGGATCCGCCACTCGTTGCCGGTATGATTCATCTGCTTGGCACATTACCAGAGTAAGGAGGCTAAGCAGGAATAAAAACTTCAACAATCCTTTCATACTACCCATTTCAGATTTTGGCTGCAAAATTAATTAATAATGCTTTTGCCTTAAAGGCGTTACTGTAATTTAGACCTATTATAGGATAGAAGGGGTTATCCGAACGTTGAGATCCTAAGATTTATTGATCTAATCATTTTTTCCCGTGAAGAATCTATTATCTTAGAAGGCACTGTCTCTTTTCCATTATTTTTAATAAATGTTAAAATTATGCGATTATTTCTACTCCTATTCGTCCATTTTCTGTGTATAAATCTTTGGGCTTCTACCGGTCAGGATATGGTAAAGGCGGCACAGCAGTTATTGGAGTCGCTGACTCCTGAACAACGAACGAAAATGACATTTGAAGTGAAGGACACCAGTCGCGAAATCTGGCATTATCTTCCGGTGGCCTCATTTGCCCGTTTTGGTGTTCCTCTAAACCAACTGGACGCTGATCAGGATGCTCTCGTGTATCATCTCCTCGAGGTTTCTTTAAGCACAGAAGGTTACGATAAGGCCCGGCAGATTATGGATCTGGAAAAGATTTTGAAGGTTATGGAGAATAATTCTCCTAACCGGGATCCGGAACAATACCATATAGCTATATACGGAACGCCATCCTTGAAAGATATTTGGAGTTGGTCATTTAGTGGTCATCATATCTCTCTGCACTTTACCATGATTGATGGTCAGATTGCAGATACGCCTACCTTCCTTGGCTCGAATCCCGCTGAAGTGCGTCAGGGTGCCCATCAGGGCTTAAGGGTGTTGAAAGATGAAGAAGATATGGGACTGAAATTGATTCAATCGATGTCGGAGGCTCAACAAAAAGAGGCGATTTTTACGGAGGAAGCCCCATATGAGATCTTCACTGCCGCACAGAGTAAAGTAGATCCGTTAAACCCGGAAGGTATTGTATTCGTGGATTTGACTGATG
>JAGQWV010000517.1 GCA_020437045.1 Saprospiraceae bacterium
CGCAGGTCTTTTTCTTTTCTCGTTTTATTGGTAAACATATCCAAAGGAAAACGGATATTATCCTCAACCGACATACTATCGAAAAGCGCCGATCCCTGAAAGAGCATTCCTACTTGCATCCGGACCTCTCTAATCTGAAACTTGTCCAGTGTTGAGAAGTTGACATCATCATACCAAACCTCTCCTGTCGTCGGACGCAACAGACCGGCAAGAATTTTCAAAAGGACTGTCTTTCCCGCACCACTGCGACCGATGATCAGATTACACTTGCCGGTTTCAAATTCAATATTGATATCATTCAGAACCTTATTGTCCCCAAATGATTTATATATGTGCTTAGCTAGAATCATGTGGTCAGTAAGATGGCGATTATATAATCAGATAAGAGTATGAGGATATCACTGACAACGACCGCATTGGTACTGGCTTTCCCTAATTCGATGGCACCTCCCTGCACATGATATCCCTGATAGCAAGATACTGTTGTCAAGATGAAGGCAAAAACTATAGCTTTTACAAACATCATAAATACATTGTACGGTACAAAAAAAGCACGTAGTCCCTGTACATATTCTGCATGCGTGACCAGTCCTGTTGGTACACTGGCAACATACCCTCCTCCAACCGCCAAAAACGCGGCAACAGCTACCAACAATGGTATAGCAAAGAGCGCGGCGACGACTTTTGGAGTGATCAGATATGCCGCTGTATTGATTCCCATTACCTCCATGGCATCAATATGCTCTTTCTGACGCATACCACCGATCTCCGCAGCAATGTTAGATCCTACCTTTCCAGCCAAAACCAGACAAGTAATCGTGGGCGCCAATTCAATGATAGTCAAATCCCGCACTACATACCCAATGTAATAATTTGGCACCAGGGTACCATCGAGCTGATAAGCAAACTGCACAGCAGCCACAGCTCCAATGAAGATAGAAATCAGCATCACAATAATGAGGGAACCAATTCCGATATCATAGCCCTGCCGAACCGTCTCTTTCCAATACATATTTAATTTCTCAGGACGTGAAAATGCATTTCCCATCATGATAATGTATCGGCCAAAATGATATAGCAATCCTCTGATCATACCTGCTTTAAACTTCGGCTGCTAAATTAAGTTTATTTTTAATGCCGAAAATGTCACCAACGTAATCATAAACTACTGGTGTCAACTAAAAGGAATTTAATGACAGACAAAAATGGATCCAATCCTGTAGCCCTGGTGACCGGTGGTACGAAGGGAATTGGCCTTGCAATATGTAAGATTCTGGGAGACAAGGGTTTTGATCTGATCACTTGTGCCCGGAGTCAGAAAGATCTCGATCAAATGAAAGCAGATTTTTCCAGGACATCTGTTCGAGTGAGCTCCAAAAAAGTGGACCTAAGTGATCGAAAAGAGGTGAAAAAGTTTGCCGAATACGTGAGAAACTGCACCCCAAAGCTTGAAATTCTGGTCAACAATGCTGGGGTGTTCTTTCCCGGGGAAATTCTTAAAGAGCAGGAAGGTCAATTGGAGATGATGATCAACACGAACCTATACAGCGCTTATCATCTCACCCGGAGCCTTATTGATCTGATGCCGGGAGGGGATAAACCGCATATTTTCAACATGTGCTCCATCGCAAGCAAAATCGCGTACCCCAATGGTGGCTCCTACAGTATTTCGAAGTTTGCTTTGCTGGGTTTCAGTAAAGTACTTAGAGAGGAACTAAAAACATCAGGTATAAGGGTTACCTCCTTAATGCCCGGCGCCACCTGGTCCGATTCATGGAAAGGTGCAGATCTTCCC
>JAGQWV010000518.1 GCA_020437045.1 Saprospiraceae bacterium
CTATTTTAGTCGCCGTAGTCTCTATATCGACTATAAAAGTAATATCCATACCAAAGAATACATGGCTGAAGCGGCCCGGAGAAGGAAACTACTCTATGGTCTGAGTTTGGATATGCGAGGCTCAGGAAAAGATGTGATGGAGCAAATGAAATTATTCTATCATCAACTGACAAAGGAAGACTTTGAACACTTTCGCACGGAAGGAGCTACTTATGTGATGGTGGACAAGAACCAACCATTAGGCCTTGATCCAATTATTTCCAACTCACTTTTTATCCTCTACAAATTGTGAGGATTTGCTTCTTGCTCCTGAAGCTGCAAATGCCATGGCAGCCTTTACAAATCCCACGAATAACGGATGTGGTTTTTCTACGGTACTTTTCAATTCCGGGTGAAATTGCACTCCAACAAACCATGGATGAGTAGGTATCTCAACGATCTCAACCAATTTCGATTCGGGGTTGATCCCCACCGGATCCAGACCACCGCTTTGGAATAACTCCAGATATTCATTATTAAATTCATACCTATGCCGATGCCGCTCCTGAATCCGAGTACTGTTGTAGGCATGAAATGTATTTGAATCCTCTCGGAGTTGACAGGCATAGGCTCCCAGTCTCATCGTTCCCCCTTTTTTGGTAATGGTCTTTTGCTCAGACATTAGATCTATGACCGGATGCGTAGTTTTAGGCGACCATTCGGTAGAACCGGCATCTTTAAGATTCAAAACATTCTGGGCAAACTCTACTACCGCACACTGCATCCCAAGGCAAATGCCAAAAAATGGAATATTCTGTGTTCGAACATATTTTATAGCCTTGATTTTACCCTCAATCCCCCTTTCGCCAAATCCTGGGGCAACAAGAACACCGGAAACACCATCTAATATTAATTCGAGGTCTTTGTCATTTGCTATTGATTCCGAATGTATTTGGACGACTTCTACATCACATTCATTGACAGCGCCTGCATGTACAAAGGATTCATAGATGGATTTATAAGCGTCCTGCAATTCCATGTACTTCCCAATGAGGCCGATTTTCACTTTTCTTTTGGGGTTTTTCAGTCTGGAAAGAAAATTCTTCCAGGCATGAAGTTCCGGATCCTTTCCTGGATCAAGATGCAGCTTCGACAAGACAGTCAAATCTAATTTCTCCTCCTGCATGAGAATTGGCACATCGTAGATTGTCTCTGCGTCAATGGCTTCAATGACTGCGCTGACATGCACATTGCAAAATAATGCCAGTTTCTTACGAATATCCATGGTTAGTGGATGACTAGTCCGGCAAACGAGAATGTCCGGCTGTACCCCGGAATTCAACAGTTCTTTTACAGAGTGTTGTGTGGGTTTTGTTTTAAGCTCCTTGGCCGCTTCTAGATAGGGTATCAACGTAAGATGCACCACAAGACAGTTCTCCGAACCCATTTCGTTACGCATCTGTCTCACCGCTTCAATATAGGGTAACGATTCGATGTCACCTACCGTTCCACCAATTTCGGTAATGACAATTTTATACTGACCATCACCAGCCAGACGACAGATTCTTCTCTTTATTTCATCGGTAATATGAGGAATCACCTGAACCGTTTTACCTAAATAGTCACCGGCCCGCTCTTTGTTAATCACCGTTTGGTAAATGCGCCCGGTGGTCACATTATTAGCCTGACTAGTAGGCTCATTTAAGAAACGTTCGTAATGTCCAAGATCCAAATCAGTCTCTGCCCCATCATCCGTGACATAACATTCACCGTGTTCGTACGGATTCAGAGTGCCGGGATCAACATTAATGTAGGGATCAAATTTCTGAATAGTTACGGTGTATCCGCGAGCTTGCAGAAGTTTAGCGAGAGATGCCGAGATAATACCTTTTCCTAAAGAAGAAGTTACTCCTCCCGTAACAAAGACGTATTTAGTCATCTTAGATAATAAGTTAATGTGAAACTATGCTTGCTACGGAATACAAAGGTAAGACTAAGTTTCAAAACCTCGATTAAAATCCACATAAGATTATGGGACACAGGTCACATTACAGGAAACTCAGGTAAAGTCTGTTGTCCAAACCACAATAAAATCCGAGTCGAACTATAGACAACATTAAAAACACAAGACCATCAATGGCAAAATTTTTACTTTGTGAAGTAGAAAAGCTCAAATAAAAAAATGATGAATAGATCAGCTGCACTTGTATACATTATCATTCTTATTTTTCCTTTCATTAATCACGTCGACGGTCAGTCATCTATGGCCTTTGATTCAGCATTCTATAGTGGTGTGAAGTGGAGATTGGTTGGACCCTTCAGAGGAGGGAGATCTGCCACCGTCACCGGAGTGAATAATAATCCAAACCTTTATTATATGGGTACCGCCGGTGGTGGCGTTTGGAAAACTAACGATGGCGGGAATACCTGGTCCTGCATTTCCGATGGATTTTTTGGAGGTTCTATTGGAGCAGTGGCTGTTGCACCCAGTGATCCCAACGTCATCTATGTAGGGGAAGGAGAAGAGACCGTTCGCGGTGATGTGTCCAGTGGTTGGGGATGCTGGAAATCACAAGACGCTGGTAATACCTGGAGTAAGATTGGGCTCTCAGGAACTGAACATATTTCCCGTATCAGAGTTCATCCCGAAAACCCTGATATTGTCTTTGTTGCGGCCATGGGAAATCTATGGAAACCCAATGAAGAACGAGGTATATATAAATCCACGGATGGTGGTAAGAACTGGAAGAAAGTGCTGTATATTTCCGATCACACTGCGGCATCCGATCTCATCTTAGATCCGAATAATCCTCGAATTATCTACGCCGGGATGTGGGATATCAAACGAAATGGATACCGGATGGACAGTGGTGGTCCTGGCAGTGGTCTATGGAAAAGTACCGATGGAGGTGAGACCTGGAAAGAGATTACCGAATCCTCCGGACTACCAAAAGACACCTGGGGAATTGTTGGGATCACCGTTTCACCGGTCAATAGTAACCGGTTATGGGTGATCATAGAATCTCTTGATGGCGGTGTCTTCCGTTCGGATGATGGTGGTAGTACCTGGAGTAAAACCAATGAAGACCGGGCACTAAGGCAGAGAGCCTGGTATTATTCAAGAATCTACGCTGACACCCAGAATGAAGACATGGTCTACGTGATGAATGTCAGTTATCATCGATCCAAAGATGGTGGAAAAACCTTTGAGAGCTTTAATGCCCCGCATGGAGATCATCATGATTTATGGATCGATCCTAATAATAATCAACGTATGATCATTGCCGATGATGGAGGTGGCCAGGTTAGCTATGACGGTGGTGAGAACTGGACCACCTATCACAATCAACCAACTGCACAATTTTACCGGGTCACAACCGACAATCATTTTCCCTATCATATTTTGGGGGCTCAACAGGACAATTCTACGGTAAGAATCCTCCATCGGACCGACGGTAATGCCATTACTGAAAGTGACTGGGCTTCGAGTGCAGGAGGCGAAAGTGCACATTTAGCTGCTGATCCAGAAAATCCCGAGATTGTCTACGGCGGAACTTACAAAGGATATATGCTGCGTATGGACCATTCTACCGGACAGGTCAGGTCTACCAATGTTTGGCCTTATAATCCGGCCGGATCTGGTGTTGAAGTAATGAAATATCGCTTTAACTGGAATTTCCCAATCCTATTTAGTCCCCATGATCCTAAGAAGTTATACGCTGGTTCTAATCATTTGCATGTCACGACCAATGAAGGGCAAAGCTGGAGTGTAATCAGTCCGGACCTTACTCGAAATGATCCGGAAACGCTAAAATCATCGGGAGGACCGATCACCCAAGACAATACTGGTGTAGAATTTTATGGAACT
>JAGQWV010000519.1 GCA_020437045.1 Saprospiraceae bacterium
ATATCTATTCTTTCCTCAAAGTCTTTACCTGCTTGCCTGCCGTTCAGCACAAGACTTCCATTCGCCTTTCCCCGGTATTTTCCAAAAATATATAACGGTCTTTCTGCCATTAGGTCGGGGATTGCCGCGGGAATGACATCATAAGCATCAAATCCGGAAAAGCGATAGGTGATATTAGTCATGATCGGATGTTCCACATAATTGCGGAATTTTGACGCTGCCTCACTGGCCATTTCCGGTTTAGTAACCACAAAAGCTTCTCCCCTTCCGGCATGCGCGATCCCTTCAATTAAAAAGCGATTAACACCTCCTCCAATACCAAAAGCAAATACATTTCCATCACCAATATGCTCACTGATCATTTCAAAAACTTCAGGCTCTACCGAAACATAACCATCGGTAACCACCACAATAGATCTTGATAAATCTTTATTTATTTTCGGTATAGAAAAAATGCGTTTTAAGGCCGGAATAATTTCCGTGCTTCCACTTCCCTGCAGATGATCAATGGCCTCAAAAGCTAATTGCAAATACTGTTCATTCGCCGGTAAACTCACTGGAGACAAAATCGTATTATCTCCTGCGAATAATATCAGATTAAAAAGATCATTTGATCGTAACTTACTAATTAAGTCTTTCATCAATTGTTTTGTTGTCTCAATCGGAAAACCATACATGGATCCCGACACATCGACGACAAACAAATATTCACGCGGCAAGATCTGGGTTTCCGGTTTTAGCTTAGGTGGTTCGATAGTGGTCAGAAAAAAGTTTTCATCTCCATGTTCGTACAAAATGGTTCCGCTCGATATACCGTCGCCAGATAAGGTATATTGGAGAATAAAATCCCGGTTACCGCCCTTCTTTTCCTGAGCAGATAACCGGGCTGAGGCTTTATTTAAATTTTCAAAATTAATATCGATCTGATGACTCGGGCTATTAATCGTCGTAATAGGCACCCCCGGACTCAATGCTATCTGAATATCAAAAGAATAGGGTACATCCTGACCGTTCGATAAATAAGGATTTGCCGCAAAGGATTCATGGACACCAGGATTACGACTACTGACATATCTCGGACCCACTACAGTGGGAAAAACAAACGCATATTGCTGTTTTTCCGGGATAATAAATTCATTGTATCGTAGTACCACTTTAATGAGATCTCCAGGCATGATATTGGCAACATTCATTTGAAAAACATTTGGACGTTCCTGTTCCAAAAGCGAAGCGCGCTTTCCTTCTTGTTTGGCTTCTTCATATTTTAGCCGGGCTTCTTCTTTTTCTTTTATTTCTGCTTTAATCCGTCGTTCACCAATGATCATCTCCAGATCATAAACCGCGGCCCTTGTTGATGCCGGAAAAACGTAGGTCGCTTCAATCGGTACTGATCCATTATTACGATAGGTTTGTTCGACAAGGACATCGGCAATTGGTCCGACTACTTCTACGCGCACCTGGGTCGACAACAAGGGAAATTGTTCAACAGCAGAACCTTCATTTTTAATGAAAAAATAAGGCGATTCTGTTTTCTGAATCAGGTCATCGTATTGTGCTAAAACCGTATAAGAGCTAAAAATTGATATGCACGTCCATAGCAAGAAAAATCTTTTCATAGGGCAGATAAATTGAGATTTAATAAATCGATTTCAATTAATTACCCTTCAAAGATTATATCCTTGCCGGTCCGTTGAGGTACCCTTTTAGAATTCGTCCGGTTCTATTGATTATTCGTTGTCGACAACGAAAATTTCGTCACAGGGACGAATATCAAGCAGTATGTTTCTTCATGGTTTGACCG
>JAGQWV010000520.1 GCA_020437045.1 Saprospiraceae bacterium
CATAGAGAATAAATAGTGGTATACCAATCAGAAATTGAGTCAAGACATCGGGGGGAGTAATAATTCCAGACACAATTAGAATGATTACAATTGCCATTCTCCGGTATTGCCGCATGAAATCAGGACTCATCAACCCGATTTTGGTCAGAAAATAGACCACAATAGGCATTTCGAAAACGATACCGGCCGGTAGCGTATAAAAGGTAATACTGTTGACATATGATGTGAGGGTTGGCGTAGAAACAATCACATCGGAGGCGATCTGCCATCCCGTGAGAAATATCAGGGCAAAAGGTGCAATGATATAATATCCAAATAGGATACCCAGGATAAATAGTCCGGAACAAATCCAAACAATCCCCTGCGCTGCTTTTCGCTCCTTGGGATATAAACCAGGTCGGATAAAACTCCAGATTTCCCAGAAGATATAAGGAAATGCAACCACGATACCCAGGATGATGGACACCTTGAGATGCGTTACAAATTTTTCTTCGACGGTCACGGTCTGTACATTGAATACCGGACCATTACACATACGTTCCGCTAAGGGACAGAACCACCGGTAAGTTGGAAAATCTGCATATTTTGGACCGAAAAGCACCCTGTCGAAAATAAACTCATTGCTCATAAACATCACGATTGCAAACAGGGCAATCGCGGCCAAAGATCTGATGATATGCCATCGTAAGACCTCCAGGTGTTCGAGAAAAGTCATTTCCGCCTGTTCAACCTTTTTGACAACTTCCGCAGTTTTACTCGCCATGTCACAAATGTATATAAAGTTTAGGTACAGATACCCCATGCCAAGAGGCATAGTTAAGCAAAATATTTGGTATAGCTATTTGATTCATTAGACGTCCGGGAACTAGAAAGCGCATGACCTATTACCATTATTATAATTACTTTTGCGGCTTGAATATGCTAGTTCAGTGTCCGATATATTATTAAGTGTACTGGTTTTAGGAGGCAGCCTGTTTGTGCTCATTAAAGGCTCTGACTGGTTTGTCGATTCAGCTGAGCGGATTGGCCTTTCCTTAGGTGTTTCTCCTTTTATTATTGGCGTAACCATCATTGCTTTTGGTACTTCTTTGCCCGAATTAGCCTCTTCGATTTCATCGGTCTTAAATAACCAATCGGAGATTGTATTAGGGGTGGTGATCGGATCGAATATCACAAACATTTTGTTGGTCTTGGGGCTGGTATCGACGGTAGGACGGGTGGTAAAAATGGACTACGACATCATGGATATTGACATGCCTATGTTGATTGGTTCATCATTTTTACTTTGGTTTTGTCTGGCTGACCAACATTTTAGTTTCTTTGAAGGAATCGTCTTCTTAATTGGATTGAGCATCTTTTTGATCAATTCCTTATCAAGCAATGAAAAAAGTGAACTAGAACGTCCTAAAGCCAGTTGGAGGGATGTTTTTTTATTGATTCTAGGGGGAATCTTTGTAAAATATGGCGCTGATTTTACCGTGGATGCGATTAGCAAATTGGCACAAGGATTTAATATAGAGACCACCATTCTCGCTCAAACTTTAGTTGCCTTGGGAACCTCTCTGCCCGAAGTAGCAGTGAGTATGACCGCAGCCATGAAAGGCAAACCCGGGATCGCAGTGGGCAATGTGTTGGGCTCGAATATCTTTAACACCTATGCAGTCGTAGGTATTCCTTCATTTCTGGGTGAGTTGGTCATTACAGATGAAACCATATCCTTTTATCTTCCGTTTATGGTGGCTTGCACCATTTTGTTTGCTTTCATTACCAATGGTGGTCGAATCACCAGATGGGAAGGATATATGCTGTTGCTCTTTTACCTGTTTTTCTTTAATCATAGCTTTGGCATATTCTAAAGAGTATTTATTCGCTTTATCCAAGGACATAAAAAACATTTAGGGATCTCGAATCGTTAAATTGAGCAAGTAAAGACATTATGTTTGACAAACTATTTGGAAAATTACAAGGGCAGAAGGACGAAATGAAAGAGCGCCTGGCCAAGGAGACCCTGGAGGCAGAGGTGGAAGATGGGGCAATCCGCGTCAAAGTGAATGGCAACCGGGAGATTCTCGATATTTCCATTGACCAAGAAAAGGTGGATCTCAGCGATACCGAACAGTTGGAAGACTTCCTAATCATTGCGATCAATCAGGCTCTGGAGTTAGCTACGGAACTGGAAGCTTCTGAAGCCCAAAAAATGATCAATGACATGATACCTCCGGGTTTGGGCGGCTTGTTTGGCATGAAGGATGCATAATTTGAATGATGAGATATACCTTTTTACTTCTTACTTTTCTATTATCGTTCAAACTATGGGCCCAACCTCAATTAGGTCTGGTCGCCTATTATTCATTTGAAAACTGCGATGCCAAAGATGTCAGTTTAAACAATTCGGATGGTATCGTCTTTGGTGAGCCGGTCTGTGGCTGTGGGGTACAGGGGAATAGCCTGTATTTTGACGGTATGGACGACTATGCCGTCCTGACTGGTAATGTCGAAACCTTTTTTCGTGCTTCCCGCTTTACTCTGTCATTTTATTTTAGGGTCGATGATCAATCCGGCACGCATGACATATTATCTAAACGCCTCGATTGTGACAATGACCATGCCTTCTCCATCAGATATGTGCCTGCCACCCATACTCTTTTAGTAGATCTGGCCGAATCAGACACCGTGAGAACCGCATTCACCGAACGTATCGATCCTTCGCTTTGCTGGGTCCATCTGGTGGTGGTTAAAGACAAGATTTCCCATAAAATTTATGTGAATGGCAATCTCATTGCCAGCAAAGATATACCGGACTTTATCGACCTGACTAATGCCAGCCCATTGCATATAGCCAATAGTCCATGTATTGGTAGTACCGATCGCAGATTCAAAGGATTTATCGATGAAATGCGTGTTTACAACCGGGTATTAGATATCAATGAAATACAAGATTTATATCTTGCTCCTGACCGGATCGTCAGTCATGATACAACGATCTACAAAGGAGGAACCGCCATTCTAAATGCAGGCATCACTTGTGCCAACTCCATTTCATGGGCACCGGCAGCTTTAGTGACCGACGCCAATTCCGGCAGCACCTCTTCACAACCAACAAACAGCCAAACTTTTACCGCCACCTACCAGTATGGTGGCTGTTCCGCTACGGATACGGTCAGGGTAAATGTGGTCGATCCCAGTGAAATTGAATGCGGCGAGGTGCCCATGCCCAATGCTTTTACCCCGAATGCAGATGGTCGTAATGATCGGTTTTTCATTAGCAATCCATTTGCCCTAGAACAGTTGCAGGCCTTTGAGATATTTGATCGCCTGGGCAATCGGGTATTTGCAACCACGGATGTAAGTGACAGTTGGGATGGCACTTATAATGGGCAGGAACTCAATCCGGGACTTTATCTTTACAAACTAAAATACACCTGTCAAGGCAAGGATCAGGTCAAAACAGGAAGTGTAATGTTGCTACGTTGATCCTTATAAATTTACGCTATGAAATGGTTAGCCTTTATTTCCATCGCTCTGATGTCCTGTGGTCATGAGTCAACCGGTACAAGCGACTTGCCCAGGCACGATATAAATCCTGTTGTTGAAGTGCCACAAGGTCCTGCTCCAACTTTAACGGCAGAGCAGGAAAATATAACTAGTTCCACCGGACCGGGTCCAAAGATTACCTTCGAAAATGATCGTTTCAGTTTTGGTAAAATTTACCACGCCGAAAAAGTGACTCACGAATTTAAGTTTGTAAATACCGGAACCGAGGACTTGCAAATCAAAAATGTAAGAGCATCTTGTGGTTGCACGAAACCCACCTATCCCACCTTACCAATTGCTCCGGGAGACACCAGTGTAATCAGTGTACTCTATAATAGTGTGGGAAAACAAGGGGTACAAAAAGCGACCATTCACGTGAGTACCAATGATCCAACTAATCCTGAAGTGAAGCTCTATTTGAGTGGCAGGGTGCTGGTCAAACCTCTCGAAGACAAATAAAAGCGGGGTAACTCCATTTTTTTTTTAAAATTTTTAAAAAAATCGGTGACCACCCTGATTTTCATGTATCTCTACTATGATCCCCAAGGTCATCGTTTTGAGAAAACGTTCCCAAAACATTGCTTGTAATATGTATAGCTTGAAAACCCCATGTCAGAACACTCATAACTTGACTAGTCACCAGCCATTAGTTTTCCCGATGGTTTAAAGATTTGGTTTTTTGGGGTTTTACGGTGCGACTATTTGAACCTTTCAGATGTCGCACCTTTTTTTTTGAAACATTTCCCAAGTTTTCTACCCACCAATACTTTGTATTCGCTGTTCCAATGCAGCCATTCTCGCTTTGAGCTCCTCATTTTCAGCCTCCAGGTGTTGAATTTTTTCCTGGTATTTTACATCCAGCTCTTTTACTGCCCCGGCCAAAATCGGAATGAAGCCTAAGATTTGTACGGCTTTGTATTTTTCTGTATGAGGAGATGCCTGTTGATTTGATTCTTTTGAATTCTGGCTGTTTTCTCCCACGTTGAGATCTACATCCCTGACTAAATATGGGACAACGGCTTCAACTTCCTGGGCAAGAAAACCATATTGCATTTCGGTTGGAAAGGATAACACCTGGAGACCTGGATCATTTTTAAAGTTATAGGAAACTGGATTCAAGGCACATATCATCTCCAGATCATGATCCATTTGACGTATATTTTCTTTCAACCGCTGATCGGAGGTAGTCCATAAAGTACCAGTAGTAGAAAATTGTTGCCCATTCGAGTAGACACTGTAAAACTGCGATCCAATACCATAAGCCAGTGCTCCCCAGGCAGTGGGATGATCAATGTCTGCATTGCTATTTGCCGGGTCGGCGACCGTTCCCAATACTCCATATCCTGAACTTCCTATTCCGGTAATATGTCCGTGCACTCCTGCATTACGACCACCACCGGACCAATATCCTCCCACCTTTCCAACGGCATAGGTGATTGTTCCTGACTGATTTCCGGCGTTGTTAAAGATTCCGACGATAGAGCTGCCAGGAACATTACCACTATTGTATACGGTGACGCTGCCTAAGTTATTATTGGGGTAACTAGTGGCATTGTCCGTGATAGACAACCGAAATGGGGGTTGATCAGTGCCGGTATTGATGCCGATCTTTAGGGTCGAGGGATCGATGACTAGAGCGGTGCGATCATCTTGATTTGGCGTATTTAGCTCTTTTCTGGCAATTCTTAAAGCTGTAGTGCCCCCGGTTAGCCAGGGTGGTGATGTAATTTTTTCCAGACTCCAGGTCCCTGAAGAAGTTCCAAAGTTTCGCTTCAGAAAAAGTCCAGACAATGTCAAGGAACTTGTGTCGTTTGGCGGGGACATGGCCTTCTGGCCGATGGTTATTTCTTGAGGATTTACTACTGATTCAATCTGAGCAGAAATGAAAAAGGGTAGTAAAAAAAGTTGTACTACGACTAATAATCGGAACATGGTTATTTCTTTTTTAAGATCATTCCTCAATTTAGCATAGTTTTACCTACTGATTCTGGAATAATGCATACGGGTCCGGATCGTTTTTGAAGCAATAGGCAAACCAGCAACTAGTAGATCAACGCATGGGTTATGTTGAATAATTTTAATAAGATTTTTGATGAGGTCCGAGGCGCAAAACGCAGATGTAGCCGTAGCTACAGCGAGTCTTTGCAACGAATGGAGATCGCAAAAAGATATTTAAATTAACGGCAATAATCGATGCATTGGCGTGGGTAAGTAAGAAGCGAAAAACAAAACCGAAGTAT
>JAGQWV010000521.1 GCA_020437045.1 Saprospiraceae bacterium
GATTTTATTGGCCTTTTGACTCTCATGACAAAACCCTAATGAATAATCCCGGTTTAACCTATGTAAAGCTAAGAGCAGGGAGCAGGGGGCCTTTAGATGAGCAGAGAGAAGGGGGAAAGAGCATGGAGCGAAAACAGCGAGCAATTCGAAATTCAAAAAACGGCCATGGGTACCCTGATCTCCTGACGCAATCCACCTTGGGCAAGATTGGTCATTTGGAAAGTACCTCCCAGGCTTTCCACCCGGGACCTGACGGTATTGAGTCCGATACCCTCCCCCGCATTTTCCTTAAACGCCAGTCCTTTGCCATTATCTTCGATGGAAATGGATAATCTGGTGTCATCTCTGCAGGCATGAAGGTGGCATTCCGAAGCCCCGCTGTGCTTGGTCACATTATTGAGAAGCTCCTGTACCGAAAAATAGATTTTGGTTGCCGCATCCCCCTTTAAGCGAATTCCGGATACCTCCGGACTGATTTGAAAAGACAAGTGTGTATTGCTATATTTCTTGCACAGATCCTGGAGCGCGGGTCCAAGGCCAAGCTTCAGAAGGACAGGAGGATATAATTCGTGGGATTTATCGCGCAACTGGATACCGGCATCATGCACCAATTCGGCAGATTTCCGGATCGACTCCTCATCCTGGTTTTTACCCGCAATCTTTAGGTGCATATTGGCGGCTACTAATTGACCCACAATATGGTCATGCAGATAGCTGGCCAGGCTTTTCTTTTCCTGCTCCTGGCCATCGAGCCGGGCATTGACGGCCGTCAGCTGAATTTCTTTATTGGCGATCTCCAGCTCCCGGATGATTTTTTGGGTTTTCTGGCGTTGTCGGTCATAGAGCAGCCATATCAGGAAACTGACAGCCAATAGTCCGGATCCGGCATAACTGGCAATGAGATTAAATTGTTTTCGCTTTAGACTTTCTTCCACCAAAGCCCGTCCCAGGCGTTCATTATCATATTTGGATTGAATTTCCTTGATCGCCACCCCACTCTGCTCCTTGGCATCCGCCTTGTCCGTTTCATAAGCCCGGTTCAGATAGTAGTAAGCGCTATCGTTTTGTCCCAGATTCTGATAGCACTGGCTAATCCAGTTGTATAATTTTGACTGATTACCTAGCCTTTGCTTTGTTACTTGTAATGTCCGGGCCTTTTGAAATATTAGCAACGCTGCATTATAATTGTGTATCACCATATGTGCCGCACCCATATTGCAGAAGGCTACGAACTGGATCGCCTCCTGATATTTTAGGGAAAACTTTCTGGAAGATGCCATTGCCTCCTGATTGAGTTGGATGCTTTTACTGGGATTGCCTCCTATACCCACCTGAACGGCATAGACCAGCCGTATTTCCGTAAGTAATCGTTGATAATTCGAATCGATGCATTCCCGGATCAATTGCTCCCAGCCCTTGGAATTAATCTGATCCACTTTTCCATCCAGACGATCGATTTGATCTTCGAGACGTAATTGATAGTATTGATTCCATAATGCTTCCAGCCAGTCGTAGGCAAGAAGTTTATGTTGGCTAATAAAATCTTTGGCTTCTTCAAGATTTTGATTGGTAAAAAGACAATACCGGAAGAGGCTTCGCAAGGTCTCCGCCTGGAGAATGGTGTCTTCCTGAAGTTTACTATCAGCCAGTGCCTTTAAATAAAGTTCATATGCTTTATCTGGTGACTTTTTAGGTCCGAACAACAAGCAATTTCCTTGGCTTAGCTGATAGAGTATTTTTTCATTTTGCCTAAGTTGGCTTGAGTCAAAAGAAACACAGGAATCTACAAAGTCCAGAAAACGGGACTCAAAGTAGTATTGTAGTATATAGCTACAACATGAATCCCCTGCTGGGATTTCCCTATGTGCTTTTAATTCCTGCCAAAACGAATCCCTGTTACTATTACTTTGAACTCTGAAGAGGCTGAACGTGGATAGTAGAAGTAATAATAGAAACCTCAATAATTTTTTCTAACAAATTAGAAAATTTTGAATTAGGGGTAACATTTTGAATTTTATCATTATTACTTCAACACGAAGCGACAAACCCAAGGAGGTGAAATCATTGGCTTCAATTTAGATAATTCGACAACATTCTGTCTTAGAGGACATATAGAGCCAATAGCATCAACAGACACATCCATCCGCTTGCCACTCAGGTTTCCTTTAAAATTGGAGGTCCTTATGTCAATTGGAACCGAGTCATTAGTGGGAGATGTAGTTAGGTAGACTTTCAATACGAAATCACAGTCACTGGTGTCAAATATCGCATTACTGCAGGTACTTGAGTCACAGATAAATGCACTATCTATGTAGAAATATTTCGTAGTTGGATCTTTATGTACAAGTTTTAATTCTCCATCGAATGTGTTTCCATTCCTTTCAAGGTCTAACATAATTGCACAATAACTACCATTAACTTCCGGATTTTCACAGATGGGCTCCATATGCACTACTTGAGCACGGTCAATCGGATATCTCCCCATGTTTCCAGGATCTGCCACTCTATTAAGATCATAAGTGAGTACTATGTCTTTGAGGGAAGTCTGAGAATATATCGTAATCGAAAAATTCTGGGAAAAAAATATCAA
>JAGQWV010000522.1 GCA_020437045.1 Saprospiraceae bacterium
CCATGAAGACCTGGGATTATGCCAGTTCTGGAGGATCCAAAAAGGAAACAGGTTGTTGCAGCCTTGAGTCTATCAATGATGCCCGCGAGGTGGCGGTTAAGATGGGATTCCATCACTTTATAATTGACATCCGGGAAGAATTTGGTGATTATGTCATTGACAACTTTGTCGATGAATATATTGCTGGACGTACACCTAATCCTTGTGTGTTATGCAACACCCACATCAAATGGAGGGCATTATTAAAACGAGCAGATGCTCTGGATTGCGAATTTATTGCTACGGGCCATTATGCAAAAGTTCATACGGAAAGTGATCGAAGGTATGTTACCAAAGCAGCTGATCAAGCAAAAGATCAATCCTACGTACTTTGGGGGCTGGATCAATTCTGTTTGTCCCGGACGATTTTTCCGATTGGCGATTTCCAGAAAAGTGAAATCCGTAAGTTTGCCAGTGATTGGGGCTATCAGTCTTTGTCTCAGAAACCTGAAAGCTACGAAATCTGCTTTGTGCCTGACAACGATTATCGAGGATTTTTGAAACGCAGGCGTCCGGAGTTAGAGCAACAAGTAGCTGGAGGTATATTTCTGGATCAGAATGGCAAGGTTATCGGGCAACATGAAGGATATCCTTTTTATACGATTGGTCAGCGAAGAGGCCTCGGACAGGCTTTCGGCGAACCAATGTATGTTTCTGAGATTAGGCCAGATTCCAATACCGTTGTTTTGGGACCGGTGGAGGGGCTAATCAGAAGCTCCATGAAAGTTTATCAGGTCAATTCAATGAAATATGAAAGTATACCTGAGGGGATTGAGGTAGTTACCAAAGTCAGGTATGGAGATCAAGGGACATTGAGTGAAGTACATAAAGGCGATGATAATACTTTGCAGGTGCAATTTTATGCAGGTGTTAAAGGAGTGGCCCCGGGGCAGAGTGCCGTGTTTTTTGAAGGAGATGATGTCGTAGGGGGGGGAATCATTTATAGCTCTCAATTATAGATCTATGTTTAGAAGATGGCTTTTTCTAATTTTCCTATCGTTGATGCTGGCAGAATGTAAGGATGGCCTGGAAGACCCATTAAGTGATACTCAGCTCGGCTATGAATACTATCCTCTTGAAGTAGGAAAATATCGGATCTATCAGGTAGACTCAATCCAATTTGATTTAGGCATGGGTGATTTGCCTGTCAGTGATACCAGCCGCTTCTTCCTGCGAGAAAATACGGTGGAAATTATTCCTGACCTGGAAGGTCATGATCGCTACCGTATTGAGCGGTCAAGGTCAGCAGATCCAGAGGGTCCCTGGGCTCCTTTAGATGTGATCACTCGTGATAGAAACGAGCGTCAGGCTGGTTCTACGGAAAATAATATTCGGCTGATTAATTTGGTATTTCCACCTACGAAAGATTTGTCCTGGAATGGCACCAGTTACATCAATGACCAGATCACTGTCTTTGTTAAGGGAGAAACAATAGAAATGTATCGGGATTGGGACTTTAGGATCTTGTCAGTCGATGTTAACGAACAAATTGGGCAGTATAATTTTGAAGATGTGGTTACTGTGCAGCAGTCTGATTCTGAAAATCCATTTGAAAAAAGGTATTCTATCGAAAAATTTGCCAAAGGTGTAGGTCTGATATTTAAAGAGCAACAGATCGTTGACTCGTATTGTAAATATGTGGGGGATAATGCTCATTGTGTTGGTTTGGATTGGAATTTAAAGTCAGGGAGAGGATATTTCTTGACGTTTCATTTGGTCGACTATAATTGAAATCTGATGGAGAACACTTCGAAAAGTAAAAAAATAGGAAGACTGCTAAAGACGTTCGGGACTCATGGACAACTCAGGTGTCAGATTCAAGACGACTTTCTTTCCCTGCTTAAAAAAGATCGTTATATATGGGCTGCTGTTGATGGTTTACCAGTACCACTTCAGATTGAAGAAATAAGTAAACAACATAAACCCCTGATCCGGATTAAAGATATCAGAACAGAAAGACAGGCTAGTATTTTGAGTGGTAGCTGGATTTATTTGATTAAAGAAGATGTACCAAAGAGTCTTTGGCCTGAAAGAGAGGGCGACGATTTAATGTTCTCGTATTTAAGAGGATACCAGGTCAAATTCCTGAATTCGGATTTAACGGGTACTGTTAACGATATTCGACAATACCCTGGTCAGGAAATGGCCTTTATTGCCCTCACCGATGAGCGGGAAATCATGCTACCACTAGTGGAGGAATTTATCGTGAAAGTCGATGAGGATTTGCGACATATTCAGGTTCAGGTGCCCGATGGATTTCTGGATCTTTGATTAGCTACAACAGTGAGGCCAGTTTTAAAAGCTCCTCACGGTTATTATATACATGTGGCGATATGCGAATGGCATTCCCTCGAAAGGAAACATATATATGAGCTTTCTGCAGCTTTTCATTTAGAATATTTACATCCACGTTCTGCGGTGTATAGATGCCAAAAAGGTGCCTGGCTTGGGACTCTGCATCAAATTTGTAGCCCTTGTTCTTCACGATATCAAAGAAATCATTACTGATACTTCGGCAATAATCCTGAATCGAAGATGGAGTCCATTCCAGGAGCTGGTTAATCGCCCCTCCCAGCATAGCCATGTGTATAAAATTGGAAAATTCACCAACATTATAGCGAAAAGCCTTTTCCCGAAAACCTTTTTGATAACTTATAAGACTGGAAAAATCTTCACTACGGTACCTATTTATCCAATTATGTTCGATGGGATTGCCCTGGTCAAAATAGTCACCATAATAGGCTAATGCGCTACCGTAGGGACCCATTAAAAATTTGTATCCTGCACAAATCAGGGCATCAGGTTTAAGGTCTCCACAATTAAACGGAAGTGCACCAATAGATTGTGTACCATCGACAATCATCAAAGCATCGCATTGGTCACATTTCTTTCGAATTTCTCGTAAATTAAAAATGGTTCCGTCTTGCCAATGCGTATGATCCAAGGTAATGCAAATGGTCTGTTCATCAATAGCTTCCAGAATTCTTTCATTCCATTTTTTACCCCGCTGCTCAAACTCTTCAGGTGCTTTAATAAATTCGATTCGCGCATTATGTTTTTCCGCGAAAGATTCAAAAGCATAGTAATTGCTTGGAAACTGACCAGAGGGCATCAATATTTTGCCATTCTTTTTAGGAGCTAAATTATTGGCCACAATCGCAAAGCCATAAGATGCAGAGGGGTGATAAGCGATCCTTTGCGGGTCATCGGTCTGAATTAATTTTGCAAATTTTTTCTTTATAACTTCCAATGAAGAGAAGAAATCATCGGACTTGATGTTTTGTGGATTCGCTTTTTTTAAAAGTCCTTCCTGGCCGTAGCTGATAACTTGATTGGACAAAGGAGATTGATAGGCACAATTCAAATATGTAACTTCGGGATCTATTAGGAAAGATGATCTTTTACACTCCATGTATCATTCAATTATGACTCGATAATTAGTTTCTTTCGTTGTCCTTCCAAATCTGCCAGTTTCGCCTCCGCTTTGCCAATTTCCGCATCCATTGATTTTAAAATTCTTATGATTTTATCCCTGACGGATGAAACGTTGGTCAATGCATTCTGAATCTTCTGTTGTACGATCCAGTCGGAAATCAAGTTGTCAAAGAAGATATCCGTAAACCGGCTAAAAGAATCAAAGTCTAAATTTAAATTGAATTGTTGATGTCCATAAATCTGTTTGATGTCATTTTCAAAACGCACCAGAAGATGTCTGGCATGATAAGATAGATCTCGTGCCCGGTCAATCTGATTATGTTTCATATAGGAAGCCCCTCGTTGTCTGCCTGCCATATCCCACTGCCCCCAATCTTTAGCTTGTCTCAAATGCTGAATCATTTTATCCAGCACATCAATAACTTCCTCTCCAGTCTTTTGAGTCTGTTGTACATTACCAATAAATTCCCGGTGTGTATCAATGATCAACAAAAGGTTTAAAATCTGTTTTCCTGCATCAGTATTATTTTCAATTAATGATTTTTCTCTCTTTTTTATTAAGGACTCTAATTTTTTTTCTAATTCTGGTAATTTATCTGCTTTTCCTTTTAAGAGGTTTCTTTCATATTCTAATAATTCTAATGATTTCTTTGCTTCGTCGTACTTAAGAGAAACCTGAAGATATTCCTGTCTTTCTTTTTCTATTTGTTCTTCCTTACTACCTAGTATTTTATAAAATAATCCTTTGACACTTAATTCTTCCAATTTTTCTATATCCTTAAATTCTTTTCGTAATTCAACTTCCAGTTTTTCCAGGTCTCTTGTAGCTTGGTTCAGTTGGACGTTAAGTTCATTTAGATGCCTATCTATCCGCATGGTTTGTTGATAGGACTCAAAAGTGTCTTTTAATTCATTTTCTAAAGTGGACATGGTAAATAATTCCTAAACATTTATAAATTGAAAGGACTTGTTGTCAATTGCCCTTTGTGTCGCGAGAATTCCTTCCAAATGGTCGTATTCATGCTGGATCAATTCGGAGAGGTCATCTTGTAAGTCCCAATGCTGATCCATCCAGGTTAAATCTTTATACCTAAGCTTGCATCTACGATATCGGTTTACCTTGACCAGTAAATGCGGAAAGGACATACAGTCATCCCATAAAGTGATTATTTCCTCATCGGGAAATTCCAATTCGGGATTAATTATGGCTATTGGCCTGTCAATATTCATGACAATGATTCTTTTAAACACACCAATTTGAGGAGCCGCAATTGCCCTACCTTTTCCATATTTGGCACGAAATGCCAGAACCAGATCAGACAGGATATCAATATATGAATGAATTGCTGGAATCTCATGCTCTTGTACCACTTCACTTCTTTGATACAATCTCTCATCTCCTAACAATAAAATATCGAAAAGCTTAGCCATTAGATACCCAATATTTCTGGTCCTTGCTTAAATACAACATCTACCGGAATATCGGCCTCTGTCAAGCGATTAAGATCGGCTTGTAAGGTAGCATCAATGATACCACTTTCTTTAAGGAGCTTACCCACAGCCGAATAATCACCATCTCCCTGTAGGGTCAGGATCAATCCGGATAGTTCATTTGTTGCCTGGCGAAAAGCATCAAAATTGACACTGTAGGTTCCAGTGGCTTCGTCACGGCTGAAGGCTCCCTTCTCCTTGAAATAATTGAAGCGAACCATATTTGCTTTGCCATGAGCACTGGATGCCCCAAATCGAACTGACCGGAAAATACTGGCTAGGAAAGTGACGTAATATTCCTTCAGATCTCTCTCGATTTCTCCTTTGTCATATAGTTGATTAATCATAAATAAACCCAGGACGTCAGCCTTGCCCTCTTCCAATGCCGATGCATGTTCCAGCAGTGCTGATCTTACGGTTCCCTTACCATTTATGGTATTTTTTATACCTAAACCATGTGCTACTTCATGAAACATGGTATTGCCAAAAAAAGCTTCAAACGTGATAAAATGACGTTGATCCTTATCAATCAATAAATTGGCTAGTGGCACCAGTATTTTATCAAATTTTGCTTGCATTGCATTCTTCAGTTGCAACCGACGCGTACCTTTTTGCAATTGTACATGTTCATCATTCGGTAGATTAATGGCAATAGTTTTACTGCCAGCATTGCAATCGCCCGCATAATAAATCACATCATATGCGTTGAGTTCTGTGTCAAGGCCAGGCTTTTCTTTTTTATAAGCTACATCTACCGGAAGATTATCTTGTAAGAAAGGTAAGAAGCTGGCATAGCGAGCCAACCGTTCACTCCAAACTTTATCTTTTACCAATACGTATGCTTCGTGCGCAGCTTTCTGACCGAAGAGTTGATCTTCATATGTTTCTATCGGACCAATAACTATGTCAATGGTATTGTCTTTCATATCCAACCAGGCAAAATCAGAGGGTTGGTAATCATCAGTCAGTAGTGCTTCGGAACGAAGTGACAAATAATTTTTCAGTCCAGCATCCTCAGCTAGCATGGCAGCTTCTTTAAGGAGTTGCGCAGCTTCGGCTACCTGATCTGCAAACTGTTGGTGATAAGGAATTACTTTTAATTCTCCATTTTCATCACGTCTGATTAGTGTGTATAAAGAAGATTTACCGGTTAGGTTAGCGTTTTCAAATTCTTCCTTACTCATATCAGGTGGATAAAAATTGGCACCTCCGGGCTTTGATGATATCCCGGGCAGAAAAGGTTCATTGTTATTTAACCGGTCCCAGGGGCCATAATTTATATTGATGTATTGGCGAAGGTCGGAATTCGTATTTTCAGCCATTAATTTGTCCTTACTGCCATATGCTTCATACCAGAAAAGGTCATCCATGATTTTTGCGGCCTTAATTAAAACTGGTATCATTTTGCGTTCATTTTCGGTCAATAGCGACAAGTCTGTTTTAAGTTCAAACTC
>JAGQWV010000523.1 GCA_020437045.1 Saprospiraceae bacterium
GGTCAATCCGGATTTAGACTAAATGCCGATTCCATTAAAGTATTTGTAAGTAATACCCTCATTGACCGAATGGGACAATTGAATGATCCCAACAACGGCCGTTTTCTTGATAACCGTGGGCATCCCATTGATTCATTGTGGGTTACAAACTGCGTGGTTTATGATGTGACCTCCCGTATTTACCGGCATGGCAATGACAACGCCTACCTGCATCATGCTGCTTTTAATCAATGTACCTTTTTTGGTAGTGGTCAGTGGGGATTTACTTTTAGCCCTTCGGACGAATTGATTTTTACCAACAATATCGTTGCAAATCCAGTATTCCTGGGCTACGCTGGTGATCAACGATATGCAATGACCATTGATACCTTCCGGGAGGGTGATCAAATCGATATTAGCTATAATAACTTTTTTACTGATCCGGCCTTTGACGAAGCACTTCCGGAAGTAGTGGCTGGAAGTGGTTTTGCCATGGCAGGCGATACGGTGCATTCCGTGAGTGGAGCCTATTTTGGTCCGCAGATTTCCAATGCTATGGCTGCCAGTGCATCTTCCACTACCAACTTTAGCGAAGTTTTGGAGTTTGCCAATGCACCGGAGATCCAACAGGATTTTATTGATAATACGTATGATTCTACTGTTGTTTTGGGTAAGTGGGATTTTTCTGACCTAACTCCAGACGATGTGTATTCACTGACAGGAGGAGCGTTGGCCACAGAGCGATACACGACATTTCATGATTTTAGTTACTCGGAAAATTCCACATCTTATTCAGCCGGTAACCTTGGCCAGCCCATTGGTGCTGATCTGTCGAGTTTAGGCACGGCGGTTAAAGAAGACTTTTTTGTCAGGGATAATATTTTATTTTATCCCAATCCGGTGCGAAATGAATTGTTTATTCAAAATCTGGACGAAGCAGATTTGCAATCCATCCGGATTTATGACCTGAAAGGTACTCCGATCATTCAACAAAAGGTTCAGTCGATCAATACGGTGATTCAGATGCCTAATGTACCGGCAGGCACCTATATTTTAACGATTCAGGATAAATACGGTAAAATAAGTTCTCGTAAATTGATGAAGCACTAGAATTCGATCTGCTTGTAAAGAGATAAAAAAAAGAAAGGAGGTTTTATGACCTCCTTTCTTTTTTTATAACGGTTAATGTTGTTGTATTTCTAAACCACTTCGGGCAACATATAGGGTGCCCGGTATTCCCGGCTCAGCATAGCGTTTGCTTCATTTTCACCATGTCCGATAAATCGCTCGCCAATGGGATCAAATTCTAATTGCAATCCAAGACGATAGGAGATATTACCCAGATGAGCCAGGGACGAAGCCAGATGGCATGTTTGCACCGGACCATGTTGCAGGCTCATATCCCGGGCCCGGATAGCATCAAACCAATTTTGAAAATGTAAGGTTAATTCTCCTTTTTCTGATCGTGACGGACCCTTCTCCCGGTCTTTTCCCAGGTAGGTCTCATAAGTGCCATAGCCTTTGACGACCATGTATCCTTTATCACCGTAAAAGATGTTGCCAACACCGGCACCATCTTCCTGGTTGGTGCACCAATTTCTCACTTCAAATTGGATTATCTTCTTTTCTTTTGGATAGTGGTATACCGACGTCAGAATTTCCGGAACCTCTTTGCTGTCATCCCAAAGAAATTTACCACCCATCGAAGTAATGCGTTCCGGCAGACTTTGTACACCTAACCCCCACATGCAAAGATCAGTCTCATGGATGCCCTGATTTCCTACATCACCATTACCATAGTCCCAATGCCAATGCCAATTGTAATGCACGAGATTTTCGGAAAACGGACGCAGCGGCGCCGGTCCACACCAAAGATCATAATTGAGCCCTTTCGGCGTTTGGCTGATGCCTTTATCACCGATGTCCGGCCTCCAGCGGAAGACCAGTCCTCGTGACATATATACCCGGCCGATCAACCCCTCTTGAAGGTGTTGCACCGCTTCCCGAATCGCCACAGAACTCCGTAGTTGCACCCCATGCTGCACAATACGGTTATATTTGTACGCCGCCTCGATCATTTTTTTCCCTTCATAAATATTATGAGTTCCCGGCTTCTCGACATAAACGTCTTTACCGGCCTGACAGGCCCAGATAGTTTGCAGCGCATGCCAGTGGTTTGGTGAAGCGATGGTTACGGCATCAATGGAGTCGTCATCCAACGTATTACGAAAGTCTTGCTCGATCACAACCTTCTTTTTGTACGATTTTTCAAAGTCCATTGCTTTTTCCTGTAGAATATTCATGTCAGGATCGCAAAGGGTGACAACCTCCACATTGGCTTTGTCGCTGAGCCCCATAATTTCTTTGACATGAGAGTTGCCCCGGCCATTGAGACCAAACACGGCTATTCTAATCCGATCATTGGCGCCGGAAGGATTTTTCGGCAGGATCGTGGGCATCGTATTAGATTCTTTTAGCGTTGCTGGTACTGCGGCAGCCAGAAGGGCGCTCTGGGATGCCTTTTTGATAAAAGATCTTCTAGAATTTCTTTCTTCCATGTGTGTATTATTTATAGAATTGAATTTTTAAAATTAACTTCTGGCTTTATTTTGGGCAGCTGCATGCGATAGGTTGGCACTATCAAACCTGACAATATTTATATACGATCATACGGAACAGCTGTTCTGATTTTATAAATTCAATTTTAATTGATCGTATCATTATAGTTTAAATTTTGATCGAATTATTGAGGGTATCTAAATGCTAAAAATGAAAAATAAATTTCTGGTCCTTAATATATTAATTTCACAAGGTATCAACTACTTATTTCATCACTCATATCTATGCAATTTTTACCAGTTACGGCCTAGCCATATTGGCCATCTGATTTTTTATCCAATGAATTCTGGGTTTCGGCTCCAAAGTGTTGCTATTTATCTCGTAATGCTTTCCATGATTAGTTACGGATGTTCGCTAACCGAAAAGGAGCATCTTTCCGCTGATGATCAACGCTATTGGGACCATTCACTCGAAAATGGACGATTGTTTAATGAGGGGATGGAGCGTTGCCGACAGTTTGTAGGGGGTTGGCTGGCCCACACAGATCCGGCTACCGGGCTTATACCGCGTAATCTTGACCTGGATGCAGATATCTGGAATGCGAAAGATGCGGCTGCCGATAATTATCCTTTTATGGTTTTAACGGCAGCTTTAACGGATAGTACCCTCTTTCATACGACGATGCTCGAAATGTTGCACTCCGAAATAAAATTGACCTCACGGGTAGATCATTTGCCGGATACCTATAATTTCCGGAAGAAGGGATTTAATGTCCAGGAAATTATAATGCCTGACATCCTATTTGGGTCTTCAGAATATATAAAAGACGGCTTACTTCCCTTAACGGAGTGGTTGGGAGAAAGTCCCTGGTCGGACCGCATGCTCGACATATTAGATGATATCTGGAAGCATGCGGAAATGCAAACTGATTTTGGTAATCTTCCTACGGAGAATGTGGAAGTCAATGGAGAAATGCTGCAAGTGCTTTCCAGAATATATTTTATGACAGGTGAGCAAAAATATTTGGATTGGGCCATACGATTGGGCGATTATTATTTATTGGGAGATCATCACCCAACCCGTGATTTTGAATCGTTGCGATTGAGGGACCATGGTTGTGAAGTGGTATCCGGATTATGTGAATTATATGCGGTGTTACATTTCGCCAATCCTGAGAAGAAATTGCAGTATAAACCGCAGATTCATGAAATGTTACAGCGGATTTTGGCGGTGGGGCGCAATGGGGATGGTCTTTTTTATGATGTGGTAAATCCACAAACCGCTGAAATTGTGAGAGACCGGATTGCAGATAATTTCGGATACAATTTGAATGGATTTTTAATTGTTTATCAACTGGACTCTGTGGCTGAATTTAAAGATGCCGTAGTGAAAGCCCTAAAGTCCTTACCCGAAAAATACCGGAATTTCGATTGGGAGAATGGCTCCTCGGATGGGTATGCGGATGCTATCGAAGGTGCCTTAAATTTATACAATCGTGAGCGAATTGTGACGATCCCTTC
>JAGQWV010000524.1 GCA_020437045.1 Saprospiraceae bacterium
AAAACCATTTCCATGAAAATGGTCTGAGGGCACACCCACCCACAAAAAAGCCGGCCAAAGACCACGGTGAAGAGTACTACAAAGACCATCAATGTGATCATGGCCAGGGCGAAAAGGTGCAAATCCTGAGGCGTAAAGACGATCCCAAAAATGATAAATTTCCGCTCCAGGATATTGAAGAGCAACAATGGATCACCATGCACTCTTATGAATGGCATCCCAAATAATAGGGCCAAGAGAACGATACTTACAATCGTTCTGGCATTGTAATAACGACCTTTCGGTTTTTTTGGATAAACCCAGATCCGCTTACCCGTCGTTTCATCGACGGTTCCTATATGATCCCTAAAGGTTTCTGTGTCCTGCATTTTAAAATAATTTGGCTTAGGAAACTCAATAAATATTTTTGGCTGGCTGAGTTACCTTCTTGATTCTTTTTCACGCTTGACAAAACTACAAAACCGGGATACCGGGAAAGGTTCCGTTTAGGAAACCTTATTCCGGTACATATTTTTCTCCCTGAGGGGCTTTCGCATTCGGCGGATTAGTGCCTTCTAACGTCATCACGTAGCTAGCCACCTTTTGTATATCTGCCGGACGCAATTGAGTACCCCAAGCGATCATTCCCTTTTCCGGTACTCCATATTTTATCGTTCTAAAAATATTTTTAATTCCACCTCCATGTATCCAGAATTCATCCGTCAGATTCGGTCCGACCAAACCAGCTCCGGACTCCAGATGACATACAACACAATTTACCTTGAAGATAAATTTTCCATCTTCAACAGATTGCTCATCGGTCAATTGGGTCACGGAATTTTCATCTACAGCATCTGCCCTTCCTGCCAGATAGGCATCAACAGAAGCTTTTGCCACGGTCATTTCCTCCTGATAAGCTTCGGCTGAAGACTGACCATAACTGGAAAAATGATTATATCCGATATAAAATACTCCAAATACAATTGACACATAAAACATGGCTAGCCACCATGGCGGCAAACGGTTATCCAATTCCTGGATACCATCGTAATTGTGATCCAGGAGAATCTCTTTTTCCCGGGATACCGGTACTGCTTTAGTAGCTTCTTTGTAGAGTTTCTTCCAGATGGGCTCATCACTCTCCTTAACTTTTACGTATTCCTCGGCCCCATGTTTTCCATAAATCTCGATCTCCTTGGTACGAACCACAATATCCAGCAGTTTCATCAAAGTAGCTACCGCCACTATCGCTATGATAAGAACCGAGCCTCCCAAAAGGTAAAGACCTAAATTACTATAAAGACTAGATCCTCCACCGGTAGCAGCATCCTGTGCAAAAGAAAGTACCGGCACCAATAATATAATCAGGGTTGAAATTGATTTTGTCATTTTTTAATTGCCTTTCAATTTTTTATTAAAAAAAGGTTACTCTTCTTCCAGTGGGAGTCTTCCCATTTTATCGACATAGCTTTTATTTTTTCGCAAGGCGATAATAGTCACAGAAACGAAGAATATGAAGAATATTAATAAAGGTATAATGGCTAACCAATTAATATTCTCGACCGATTGCAACAAATATTTATACATCTTACCTCTATTTAATTGGATGCAGAAGTAACACCCTGCTTTTTAATATCGGTACCTAATC
>JAGQWV010000525.1 GCA_020437045.1 Saprospiraceae bacterium
ACCATTGGTACTTAGATTCCCAAATGCCGTTGATAAAAGGACCACACCTCCCGGGCTACCCGTCGTCCTAATTCCAGACCTTCAATGTTATCAGATTGAATGTGATATCCTCCTAAAACCCGGGATATTCCGGCCATCTCCGCTGTCCCAGTCAGTGTTTTAAATTTTAGTGTCACCGGCTTACCAGGATGATCCGGTTCGGTCAGTTCGCCTGGTACCCATTTGACCTTCAGACCAAAATGTTCCTTACCAGTGTACAAGCGAAGAGCTTCGGCGCAGGCACCGCTTATCGTACTGTGACCAGAAACATAGCTAGGAAAGGGAGGACATAAAAAAGTCTCCGGTGAATACGGCCTCCATTCCTTTCCCTTGAGCATAGTCATGCCCTTGTCGGGGCCTCCCCAGGCTTTGATGATTTGCTCATCGTAGTATTGATGGACCAGGGCATAGGGGCGGGCAAAATCATAAAACATTTTAGAATCCCAGCTGGCAATGAAGGCATCCATTGCCGTTACCTGATTGAGAAAGTACATCTTTACATCCTGATCAAGTGTATGCTGGTCACGTCTGGATATCGTTTGCGCGAAATTCAACCAATGCCCAGCTTGTTGCACCGATTTTGGTCCATCTCGCATAAATTCAACTAAGGCCTTTTGTTTATTTGTCAAATTACCTTGTAAATCGATCACCTCTTTGACCTCCTTTTCCAGTTGAGCAGATCCAATCATAGGTGGAGGTCCGGGACGAAACTGGTCAGGAGATTTTAACCCAATAGGTTCAACCCTGTCCCAAAAAGGAGTAAGACATCCCGGAGCAAAAGCTCCGCCCTTTCCATCAGAGAAATATTTAGGTTGCCAGCGATTGGGGTCAACATTTTGATCGGCGGAATTTACAGGTTCATAGCCCACGTAGTTGAAATATGGCTGTCCATTCGAACCTGGTTCCTCTCCATACTGATTAGCGCCATCTGATTTTCGAGCTTCGATAATTGCTTTAGCGGCCAGATTACCAATACCTTCCGGAGTATTGGGCGAAAGTGATGTGTCATCGGGATCCAACCCATGTACTTCCATCGCCTTTCGAAACATGACACTATCGGAAAAGAAATATTCATTCAATGTGCGATATGCGGCATAACTGATAGCAATTTCCTTATTTCGCAAAGTATGCTCATGCCCGGGTCTTCGATCTACCTCTCCCAGATAAACGGGAATTGCGGAGGCATCGTATCGTGACCATGCGTCAAAAACAGCGGTAAAGATCAAACCCAGGTAGCGAGATGTAATAGTCGGACGTGGTTTAAACCACTCCGTATCATTAGCAGTTGCGTCGAGTGCCGTTCTGGCCCAAAAGTAAGCCACATTTTGATCTCCTTTTGGCTCGTCAGCAGGGGGAATCGCATGAACTTGGTTCCTCCCTATAATCCCTATCAAAAAGATGACGGTGAAAGATCGAATAACTACTTTACGAAAATGCTGACACATGTATCTAACTTAAACTTAAATCATCTAACTTCTGAAATAAATGATTCGCGCCAGGAGGAAAATGATGAAACATAATGCTTCTTTGATGAATTAAGTGAATCCTTATTTCAAACCATGACGAAAACTGATTACCTGCAGTTCATTTTTGCACCTTTTTATATGGCATTTCTGGTAAAAATTACCAATATCCAAAAAAGATCTAATCTAAAGTGGATTCCTTTTACCAGGATATTTTAATCCTTTCACCAGGTTTTAAATGGATATCCCGATGCTCTTCTCTGTAAACCAGGGTGGTTTTTCCTCCCAATGGACTGAATATAGTCACTTCCGTTGGTTTTTGTTCGCTCCACTGCACATCCACCTGGAATCCTCCCCGAGCACACAATCCTTTGTAACTACCTTCTGGCCAGGCAGACGGTAATGCAGGCAGTAACACAATCTCGGAAGGAGTTGATTGGATTAGCATTTCGGCCACTCCGGCAGTACCTCCAAAATTACCATCAATCTGAAAAGGGGGATGGGCGTCCCAAAGGTTAGGATAGGTACCTCCACCTTGCGAATAAGTAATCTTTTTGTCTGGTTCAACATATTTTAGCAAGGTTCGATACATTTTGTAGGCATGATCTCCATCCAGCAGGCGTGCCCAAAGATTTATACGCCAACCTTTCGACCATCCTGTCGACTCGTCTCCCTTAATTTCCAGGGTTTTCCGCACTGCATCAGCCAATTCGGGAGATTTGACCGGGCTTATGTTATGGCCGGGAAACATACCAAAAAGATGGCTCTGATGACGATGTTGAGGATCCTGATCATCCCAATCTTCATACCATTCCTGGAGCTGGCCCTTAGACCCGACCTGATACGGATACAACCGGTCTAAAGCGGAGGCAAGGCCATTGCGAAAAGCTTCATCAGTATTCAAAAGCTCACTAGCTGCCAGACAATTGGAAAAACAATCCCGGATCATGGCCAAATCAGCGGTACCACCTGCCAGTGTGGCCCCCGTATATCCTCCCGGTGTTTTGTATAAGTTTTCGGGTGAGGTCGAAGGGGAAGTAATCAAATGACCCTGAGAATCCTCAACCAACCAATCCAGGCAGAATTTAGCCGCACCCCGCATCAGTGGGTATGC
>JAGQWV010000526.1 GCA_020437045.1 Saprospiraceae bacterium
GGATCGCGAAGAGCCAAAGAAGTGGGGGTAAAAAAGACTTTTGGTGTAGACCGCAGTGCTTTGATTTACCAATACTTGACCGAATCGGTATTAATGGCCTTCATATCCTTATTGTTAGCCATTTTGTTTGTGGCCATCAGTATCCCAAAATTCAACCTGTTAACTGATAAACAATTGACTCTTTCACTTTCACCTGCGCTCATGTCCGCATTCTTTTTAATCACTTTGGTCACCGGATTATTAGCTGGTAGTTATCCGGCATTATATCTTTCCTCTTTTAAACCGGTCTTGGTTTTAAAAGGCGAAATTAAATCCACCTGGGGAGAATTATGGGCACGCAGAGGCTTGGTGATCTTTCAATTTACATTGTCAATTGTTTTGATAATTAGTGTATTGACTGTTTATCAACAGATAAAATTTGTGATGAATAAGAATCTCGGTTACGATAAAGACCAACTGGTACATTTTCAAATAGATGGAAAATTGGAAGACGCGACTGATGCCTTTCTCACCGAAGCTCGTAGACTACCCGGTATTGAAGATATTTCGACCATTGCCCATGATCTGGTAGGTCAACAGAATAATACGAGTGGACTGAATTGGGATGGAAAGAATCCGGATGATCGCATTCTTTTTGAGAATGTAGGTGTGAATTATGAACTCTTAGAGACGATCGGTGTAGAACTTAAGGAAGGGCGCTTCTTTTCACGTGAATTTGGATCAGATACCAATAAAATCATTTTCAATGAGGCTGCAATAAAAGTCATGGGATTTCAGGACGACCCTATTGGAAAGGTGGTCACCCTATGGGAGGAATATCCATTGGAAATTATCGGTGTGGTGAAGGATTTTCACTTTGAGTCATTGCATGATCCAATTACTCCCTTATTCTTTCGCCTAAACCCGGATAATACCTGGGTGGTAATGGCCAGAATTGCCGGTGGCAGACAACAGGAAGCTATAAATAATCTGCAGAATTTATATGAAAAATTTAATCCAGGGTTTCCATTCGAATATCAATTTGTGGACGAAGACTATCAGCGACAGTACGCAGCGGAGCAGAGAGTATCCAGCCTTTCCCGTTATTTTGCCGGACTGGCTATTTTAATTTCATGTCTGGGTCTTCTCGGACTCGCTGCATTTACCGGAGAGATGAGAAAGAAGGAAATCGGCGTACGCAAGGTCTTGGGGGCCTCTGTTTTTAACGTGGTTTTATTGCTTACCAAAGACTTCACCCGATTGGTCATTGTAGCGATCTTAATTGGCATTCCCATTGCTTATTTATTGGTGGCTCATTGGTTAGACCGTTTCGAATTTAAGATTGGCCTGCATTGGTGGTTTTTTCTGGGTGCCGGTTTTCTGGTTTTATTGATTTCCTGGTTTACCACAGGTTCTCAGGCTTTAATTGCCGCAAGGGTTCATCCCAACGAATGTCTGCGAGACGAGTAATGGCTTTTTCGCTACTTCGCTATGACTAACGCTGTGATAAATACAAGATAGGTAGGTAGTCAGTCCCGGGTAGAGATAAGGATATTTTTGTTCCCCCATGAACGAGGGAGATTTTCTCAAAACGACCTTTTCCAACATGGAAAGCAGACACTGTAAACATGGATTGCTCATCTGCATCAGACAAATCCAAGGTTGCCGCCTGATCCTCATTAAAATAAAGTAAGTAAGCCTGTGCCGGGTTGGCCAGGCAGTACTTGGTACTGCAAAGGTCAGGAGCAGGATGGAAGTCTTTCAGCCCTATGCGGTCGGAAATCATAAGCGTATATCCCATCGCAGTTCGTACCGTTTCACCAACCGCCTGGTCATATTCACCCCGGTAAACAGCCATTTGATAGGGATCCATATAAATGACATTCATTCCCTGAAAGAAGGACTGCCATACCCAATCTTCGGTTCCGCCAATTCCCCATAGATGATCCGTATCATTAATAATCACTTTGCGTCCTTGTGCCACAGGTGGCTTTGTTTTGTAACCACCTTCTTCGTTGGGAGAAATCCAATCGGCAGGGCTGGAGAAAAGCGTTTCGTTGCTTCCACCCTTAAATTGAAAAGTCATACCCACCGGGTGCTGTTTCGGTAATGATTTCTCAATCTTTTTGATATATTCGATCATGTGATATTGCCATGCTGTTGAAGCAGGATGATTTTCATTGGAGATTTCATACAAGACATTGTCGTATTTGTTGAGGGCCTCCAGCGTGTGCTTTACGTAGGTTTCCTGGATAGTAAGAATTTCGGGGTATAACAATTGGTGAATCTTCAGTCGAGTCTCTTGACTTGAATCCAGGGGCAAATTATTGATATTATTGGCGGGATAAAAAGGGTGATTTTGATATCCCTGATTGGTAAATTGGGTGCCATATCCCTCAAACAACATCACAGAAATATAAATCCCCGCGGCAGCTGCTGCTTTAACGCGGGATTCAAGCCGGGTAAAATAAACAGGATCAAATTGATTAAGGTCAAATTTTGGACGATCATCATTGGCAAGACCCGGGCCGGTGCGTTTCCACGGATGGGGATACACCGAGAATTTTTGAGGGTCCTTGGTATCGACCCCATCGTTATCCCAATTCAAGAGCTCCCATGTCCAAAGCCTTATGAAATTGTGATGATGGCTTTTCAGAAAAAGGAGATAATTGTCATAATCCAGATCAGGACAGTCGTGTTGGTAGTCGAAGTGCACTAGATTGTTCCAGGTGTGGGAGCCGGTTAGATAGATCGCTTTCTGGCTTCGGTTAGTGAAATATCGGGGATTTGATGAGCTGACATGAAGAGGTCCGGCAAACTTTTGGTTGCAAGAAAGCAGGAAACAGCTGAGAAGCAATATATGGGAAATGAGAATTCTGGTCATCCTGGTATGCTCAATGATAGACCTCTAATGTACTACCTATTGCTGATCCACTGTCGAAAAGCAATGGCATTTTGTTTACTTATGATAATCTCCTGTCGAAAGCCTGGCTTTAAATCAAGATGAATTTTACTTTGCTCAATGGAACGGAACTTTTGTATAGCGTCGAGGTTAACCAAGAATTGACGATTGACCCGGAAAAATATAGTCTTATCGATTTGACTTTCTAGTTCGCTAAGATTCTGGTCAATCATATAAGTATTCTGATCAAAAGTTTGAGCAAAAGTTAATCCATGCTCAGTCAGAAAATAAGCGATTTGATCTATGGCTAGCGGCAAATATTCATTGCCCTTCCTAACGAGAATTCGTTTTTTGAGCAATTTTCTTTCCCCTTCTTGTTGTATTAACGCCAGAACAGCCTGGTGGGTATAAATTTGCTTCAATTCTTGAATTTTACTAATTGCATTTTCCACCCGGTCTTTCTTTAATGGTTTGAGCAGGTAATGTACAGAATGGTACTCAAATGCTTCCAGAAGGTAATTGTCATAAGCTGTTGTAAAAACAACGGGAAAATCAACCGAACATTCCTTGAAGATCTGAAAAGAAAGATCATCGGCCAACTGAATATCAAAGAATGCAATATCGGGGCTAGCATGACTTTTTATCCAGGGTATTGCGTCGCGGACCGTAGCTAATGTAGCAAGCACCTTTATATCTGGAGAAACCTCGTGTAAGATTTCTACAAGGTTTTTAACTGCCGTAGGTTCGTCTTCAACAATAATCACATTCATCCCGTTCAGCGTTTGAGCATGGGTATTTTCAATAAAAAACGATCTCCTTTATTCTGAATAGAGATTGGTTGACCAATGGTCTTTAGAAACCGGTCATTCAAATTTTTTAAGCCTATGCCTGTAGAGGTCTGCTTTATCTTTCTGGGCACTAATTTATTTTCCAAGATAAATACGTGTTCCCGAATAGTAATATCCAGAACTAGCGGATTTTTGGCTGAGACTTCATTGTGCTTCACGGCATTTTCGACGGCAACCATTAAAGTAACAGGAGGTATTAAATATTCCACTTCAGAGTGTTCATTAAGGTGCATTTGAATTTTAAAAGAATCTTCGTACCGCAACGACATCAGTCTCGCATAGGCGTTCATAAAGATAATTTCATCACGAAGTAATGTAAGATCTTTTTCCTTACTATGGAGTATATATCGATATACTTCAGCTAGGTTTTGCAAAAACTCATCCGCTTTTTTAGGAGATTTTTTTATCAAATAGGATATACTATTTAAGGCATTAAACATGAAATGCGGATCAATCTGATTTTTAAGCGCTTCTAATTCAGCCTGGATTTTTCCTTTGCTTAATTGTTCTGCACGGATTTGTTCTGCTTCACTATGTTTGGCGTACAGTACTTTTTCATAGACGTTCGTAACAAAAATTACACAGACGACGATTATTGCAGTGGTCAGAAAAATAATCTGATTGGAGATGATTGAATTCGTAGTTAATCGCCATATAAATAGCAGCAAAAGCGAAAGGGGAGTAGTGTAGAAGATATTCAATCCGATGAAAAGAGCGTATTTTTCCACATAGGAAGTACTTTTCAAAATGACCGGATAATACTTGAGTACCAGATATCGGTTTCCTTCCCAGACAACCCAGGCGATGATAACAAAATACAGGTAGCTCCCTATTATTTGACTCATGGAGCTGCTTGTCATGTCAATTAGACCTGTGGCACTTGGGATTACAAGTCCAAAAAATGGTATGCCGATAATCCGTACCACTTGATCGTCCAACGCAATAGTGTCGGGATTAAATGTTTCTTCAAAGTTGATATCTTCCGTCTTAACCGTCAATTTTTCCATTTAATTAAATAAATAACAGTTTAACATGGATTTAAAAAATCTGCTTGATAGATTTATTCTGAAGTTTCTTGGTGGTATCCCTGATCCGAATCCGGGAATACAATAGTTATCGAGATTTCTACATCATCAAATTTATACGAAAATAAAATTACATGGAAGCAAATTTAAATCATCTGGCCATTGTTGTTGCCGCACTATCCACTTTTTTACTGGGCGGGATCTGGTACTCACCCATCCTGTTTGGCAAAGCCTGGCAAAGAGAGAATAATCTCACAGATGAGGATCTTAAGAAGGGTAATATGCCTAAAATTTTTGGCTTTACTTTTATCTTTTCTTTAGTGATGGCCTATAATCTTGGTTTTTTCCTTGGTGATCCTTCGATTGATGCCACAACTGGCATGTTGTATGGTTTTCTAACTGGCTTTGGCTGGATTGCCATGGCTATTTTTATTAATGGCCTTTTTGAGCATAAGAGCACCCGTTATATGTTAATTAATGGGGGGTATATGATTGTGGCCTTGACGATGATGGGCTTGATCATTGGTGCATGGCGATAGAATTTGATCCTTTGACCTCTGTTGAGCATTCTTTGAATTATGGACACCGCATGCCTATTAAAATAGCAAAATAACTTCCTAAATTTCTATGCTAAAGGAATTTGTCGGCATCAAGGCAGGGCCCTATGTCTTATTATGTTTGCATTTGTCTACTATTTTTAGCTTTTGTATTTTAGACCTTGATAGAAAGCATGAATCACTGAAAATGATCTAATAATATTGGATCAAGGCGATTTATATTATTTATTACCCCATAAAGCTGAAATCAAAGATGGATATCATTGTAGTACCAGATCTCATGATCGGTGAAGATAAAGGTGATGTAAATATTCTGTTTTATAAGCGCGAGGATGGACCTGATCAAATCAAACTGAAGATTAATTATTCTCAGAATATGCTTTGTTTCATGGTGAAAGGAACCAAGGAGGTGATGGATGATTCTGATAATTACGTCATTAATGACCAACAAATTGCATTAGTAACATCAGGAAGTATGTTAATGACAGAACGAGTTACCCTTTTTCAGCAATTTGAAAGCCTGTTGCTTTTTTTTAGTAATGATTTTCTGGAGTCTTTTCTTAAGAAGTATCAGATTTCTGTCAGTGATGGTAATCAAGATATAGCTTCAGTCATCTCTTTTCCTAAAGATCCATATCTCAATAATTTCCAGGAATCCATGTTGATTCTCAGAAATGACTTTAACCGAAAGAATTTCCGGGTAGCTAAAATGGAGGAAGTGCTTCTCTACCTTTATGAAAAGTACCCTAAGCCGGTACTGGGTTTTATTTCCCGGGCGGCGACCAAGCAAGAGAATCGGTCATTGGTTAAGGTTATCCAGAATCACCTTTTTGATAACATGTCCTCCCAGGAATTAGCTTTTTTATGTAACATGAGTATCTCTACTTTTCGTCGAAAGTTCTTAGAAGTTTACCAAATGCCTCCTAAGCGATATATTATAATGGAAAAGATGAAGCAAGCCGCGTATATGTTGAGAAATAGAAGAAAACCATCTGAAATCTATTTTCAATTAGGCTATGAAAATCTTTCATCATTCAGTCTTGAATTCAAAAAGCATTACGGCGTGTCACCCACCGGTTATGCATAGTAGATCTGATGGTTTAGCTTAAGTTTTTGATCAGAAAGCCTAAGTTTTGTTGGTTCCATTGCCTCAATTTAGCACTGTTGATTTTATTTAATTTTTAGTGATTAAAAACTTAGAGTTATGGTACATCAAGATTTAGCATCAGAAACCAATCATTTTCCAGCTACCAAAAAGCAGACAATTATTCAGTTTTTCCGAATGAAAAGCAATCTTCCTGAAGAAGATATCCTCAAAATTGGATTGGAGCGAAAACCCAGTTTCGTAGCAATAGAGGGCTTATTGCAAAAATATTACGTGAGAATTAATGCCGACGCAGGTGAATATGGTGGAATTTATGTTTGGGATTCTGAAGAGTCCATGAGCGCTTTTCAAAATTCGGAACTTGCTAAAACCATTGCTCAGGCTTACCAAATTGACGGTGGTCCTACAGTCGAGTCTTTTGAGGTGATTTTAAAACTTCGATAGTGAGTTCCTGGAATAATAATAATTGTAGTGTCTTATCAGTCAAGTAACTTCTGACTGCTGTAATCTGCTCATTATTATAGAGGATTTGTTGGCTTCTTCAATGCAGTTGTTGAAGCCTGCTTATGTATATAGGTTCTATCTATCAGGTTCTGGCAGGGAAAACGATCATTTTCTTACATTGGAAAATCTTTTTGTCAAGTAAGATTTGGACGACCATGAATGAACGGCGTGATTTTATTAAAATTAGTGCGGCCGGGGTCTTGGCACTACTGACCTCAAGAACTTATAAGAAACCGCATTCCCATTTTTTTATTCAAAATGTCGATAATCGGAAATTATTTTTTGGCGATCAAGAGCCACACCCTTTGCGAGACAGGGCCAGGGAAATCGCCATAAATATTCTCAAACCATCAAAGCGGGATCTCGAGCATGGTCTCGAATTACATGCTGAATCGTTGGTCTTCGATACGTACGGTTTTATGCCGAGGGCGGCCTACGATGGTGCGGCAATCGCCCAGCTCATTGATTCTGGTGCATCTCCACTGGAGATTAAAGATCTGCAGGAAGATCACTCTATGTGTCGTTTTGTGGATAATGATCGGGAGCGATATGAGTTTATTGAAAACTGGAAAGCCTCAGGAGTGACGGCTGTTTTCCAGAATGCCGGCGAAGAAGGAAATGCCATTGACGTATTGATTAAGCGGCTGGCGCGATTTACATACGCTACCGATATGATGTCAGATACCTTGATTAAGGCTGTCAAAACGAAAGATTTACATCAGGCGAAACAGGAGGGTAAGCATGCTCTTTACTTTTCGGGAAATGGGGTACCCATGCCCCTGGATCTGGTGTCTGTAGAAGAAGAACTCCGATACATTCGGGTATTTTATCAATTGGGTATTCGAATGATGCATCTCACTTACAACCGGCGCAACCTCATCGGTGATGGTTGTGGAGAGCGCTCCGATGCCGGCCTTAGCGATTTCGGACGGGAGGTGGTCAGGGAAATGAACAGGGTTGGAGTGCTGGTAGATGTGGCCCATTCCGGTTGGCAAACGAGCCTGGAAGCCGCGGAATTATCCTCTAAACCCATGGTGGCCAGCCATTCTACCTGCGCCGGACTTTTTGAGCATATCCGTTCAAAGCCGGACCGGGTGATTGCCAAGATTGCTGATACTGGTGGTTATATAGGTATTTGTTGCATACCCCGTTTCCTGGGTGGTGATGGGAATATTGCCAAGATGATGCAACATATCGATTACGTGGTTAGGCATTTTGGAGCAGATCATGTGGGAATCGGTACAGACGTAGCGGCATCTTCGCAATACAGTGAGCAGGAAAACGCCTTGATACCCGCTCACTATGCCGGAAGGAATCGATGGGAAGCACTTTGGCCCAAAGATACCTTCACCACTACACAAGAAATGAAAGATAGCATGATGTGGACAAACTGGCCTTTATTTACGGTCGGTTTGGTACAACTAGGCTATTCTGATTCAGATATTCAGAAAATCATCGGAGGCAATGCTGTCCGAGTGCTTAAAACACTTGAAATAACATAGGGGAATTGCTTGGATTCTCTATACACTGAATTACAGGCAATTGACGGAAGCAGTCTGAAAAAATTTGCATATTGCGACAGTATATTAAAATATAGCCTCC
>JAGQWV010000527.1 GCA_020437045.1 Saprospiraceae bacterium
TTAATGAGGTGAGATTGTAATATATGGCACTATCTGGATGACCCCAATCCGCATATGCTTTGGCTATATTTGCATACTCAGTTCCGATCTGATCTTGATAATTAGGACCCAAAATCTGGTATGCAGATAATGCTTCTTTCATGAAGTGGATAGCTTGCGGAAAGTGACCGAGGTCATTATGACAAAGACCGAGATTATTAAGGACGTTGCCTACCCAACCTTTTGGGACTTTTTCTTGATTTTTTTCAATAAAATTCAACGTCTCCTCATGATGCCGGACGGCTTTCTGATATTGGTGAGACCGTCTATAGCCTATACCAATACCATTTAGGAAATTGAGTTTTGTCATTATTTCATCCGGAAAATGTTTATTCAGATAATCGAGACCATTATTGAGAAATGCCAGTTGCGCGGTATAGTCTCCAGCAAAATAAGCTTGTTTGGCATTTTCATAAGCAAGGCTAATGACTAATTGATTTGGAGCCTTGATTCGGTTAATGTATCCATTCATTAGGGTTCGGTGATGCTCAGCAGAATCCCGTATTTGAAAATGATTGAAAGCCACGACAAATTGATAGTGTAAATCGGCGAGATACTGATTGGGAATCACTTTTAATTTCAGCAACAGGTTTTCCGTCTTTCTAGTCAAATCCAAAAATTCCCCAAAAGTGCTTTTTGTCCTTTTGCGATGAAAATTTTCCAGAAGGATCGCACTGATAAGAGAATCATGCTCGTGGTTCTGCAGATTAGTCAGATAGAGTTTTTCTATAAGGGAGTCACCCCTGCTGACGAAATTAGAATCTGGTATTTCAATAAGGTGCTTATAGAGTATCTCAAAGTTTTCATTCGTTGATTGGCCCCAGCCTTGATTTGATAAAATACAAAGTATAAAGAGAACAGTATTTCGATGAAGAAAATCTTGCCAGTGCTTCATAGTTTACCCATCTTTTTAGCAAGCTCGATTCCTAACTCATGATATGAGTTACGCTGGTCCTTGAGAATGCTCTTTAAAATTTCATCAGCATTCTGGTTCCATTTATCTTGAGCCGATAAAAGGACATAATTCCAGCCTGCTCTTTCCTTCCAAATTTTTGAAGTACTGTTCGCCAAGTTCAGAAACTCTTCGCGGGCTTGATCAATATTCTGGTTTTGCTTGTATAAGTCAGCAAGTATGAATCTTGATTCGTAGTCTTGGGGATCAGAAATCAGGTGTTCTTCAAACTGATGAATTGATTCGGTTAGGGGACTATTTTTTGATCCCACAATTTTGTCAGTAATATCATCTTCTGAACGCAAATGAATTTGACTGTAAGCCACATAGTGTGAGGACACGAAATAATCTAGCCCTTGTTTCTGCCCTGTTAATAACCAGACAAAAGTCACCAACATCATAACAATAGCTGCAGCTACGTACCAGACCATGCGTTTTAGTGGCCGAGATTTGATTTGATCTTTTTGGATAGGACGCAAAGAATTTAGATGTGCACGGAGTTCATTTTCGATGTCTAGTTCCAGTGCATCAGTGATCAACCTCATCTTGTCTACAGCAGCTTTCAGATCATCATCCTGGTTCATCAATCTTTCAAAGTTGGAGCGATCGCTATTGGACATTTGTCCGAGTAAATAGTGCTCGATATCCTGCTGATTGTAATTTGCATTCATGGTCGTAATGCTTCTAATAAACTGGGTTCTTTATCCAGAGATAAGAGTAACTTCTTGAGGCAGCGGTACTTGTACTTCTTAGCCAATTGCGGACTACTTAAATTAAGGATAGATGCTATTTCTGCCATCGAATAACTTAGCTTCCATAATTTCAAAATTTTTCGACACGAATCATCCAACATTTGAAGGACCTTCTCGAGCACTTGTCGACGTTCTTCCTTGAATAGCTGCATGTCCGGACTAGGTACATCATTATTTTCGGGAATGGTTTCTACGAAAGTATTTCTGTGGCTTTTGCGCCGTTCATTCTGCCAAAGAAACCGGCAAATACTATATAGATAGCCCTGGAGGCTGCCATCAGACTTGTATCTTCCGGTACGGATGTTTCTGTCCAAGACGATGATACCCTCATGATAAATATCCAGGGACTCAGAGCTGGTACCCCCTCTTGTTTGTACGAAATGTTGCACCTTCAACTTCAGTGCATCCCATCGATAGATGTACTCGATTGCGGATTTACGGGTTGCATCAGAATGGCAAATCATGTCGGTTAGTTGCTGATCGGTAAGATTTTCATTTGACTTGGTAGCCACGGTTATGGTGCTTTGAGTCCTTAATTTAGGAAAATTTGAAAAGCCGAACCCGTCTGTACGACGCGGTCCGACTCCATTCAAACAATTAAATTAAAACTGGTGTAGTTTATAGGGATCAAATGTCCGTGATTTCATTTATAGAGATCACGTATACTTTTCCGTGATCCTGTAGGAAATTTTAATTTCAAAGCCCGGTTATGATCTATCATTTCCTGTGGGTTCGACCGAAGGACTTTGAAGTCCTCTTGGTCTTTACGTTTACACATGACCAGATAGTCAAATTGATAGTTTCCTTTTCCTCCACTCAATTCCTTGACTTTAAATCCTCCAGTTGTTTTTTCGACTACGGCAATCCCTTTTGAATCTGCGGAAAGTGGCGTAATCGTCACCGTCATCGAAGTTTCATCTGCTATCCACCGAAAGCTCTCCGGACAAATGACCGATGCTTGCCCATTGACTAATGTTGCTGTCCCCCGGTCATAAGTAGCAGATTCACCCCCGACAGGAGCGGCATAGTTGGCGGTTTGATGCGACCTACCCGGAGCAGCTGTAGACATGATGAACTGATCGGCTCCCATTTGCGAACTTCCATTCCCTTTTGTCCACATGTATGCACCAAGTGAACCATCGTCGGAGAAAGTCATGTGTGCACCGCCGTTGCTTTCTCCGGCAAAAGTGCCGGAAGTCGTATTTAGGTTACCATTGGAACCGTATGTAGACATCGCACCGGCAGCTTCTGAATTGATGGTAGAAACCGTGCCCAGATTATCGCCATTAAAGACGATGCTGTATCCAATATGAGGATCCAAACCAACAACAGCACCGTGTAATGTTGTTAAACCATTCTCATTCGCAGTTGACATTGCACCCGCCCAGGTATTTCCGATTGGACCAACGACTGATCCTACGGCGAATCTCTCGTTGAAGTATTTTTCTGAGAATACAATGCCATTGGTAAAATCAAATCCCGTATTACTTTTTAATTCAAGTTGGTCAACGTTTCGATGACTTCGGCTAAGAATTACCGAGCCATAATGACGCTCGTTATATTCACTCCGGGTCATGGTTTTTAATTTCGCTTTTTGCAGATTATGATTTATGGATTCGATATCCATATCAAAATTGAAAGGTTCCACTTCGAGTTCCGTATTTTCAAACTGAATCCCTCGGGCCTTCAGGGCGTACCGAGCATTCTCCAGATGATCGGAAAGGTCCTGACCTGTAAAAAGTTGTGTAAATAATGTGCTAAAAGCAGGAAGATTACCATAATTCTTGGCAAGAATATCTTTTATAATGTCTTTTCTGACAGTTGTCTGTGGATCTTCATTATCCGTAGACGCAAGGCCCTCAGCGCTGGAACTTACCCTGGCACCACTGGATCCATCCGTAATGGTGGTAGAATTGCAGGAAATGGATGTGGATGAAGTTCCTTCTTTCACGGAAAGCGATTTACTGTCCACAACCGTAGCTATTTTTTGTCCGGTATTACGGGCAACTTGATCAAACTCCAATACATAAGCAGTATCCGTTTTCTGCCAATAATTTAATTGATTTAGTTTTATACCTCCCCTTCCCGTGATGGTCACACTATCGGATTTTACTTCCAGACTTTGCATCTCATTATCCGGATCGGCGTCCTCATCTTTGCCATATAGAGCATAAGGAATAATTCCCAACTTACTTTTCCCCAAGCTGGTCAAACCGGTGACACCGGGTAGCTCAGCTTCGATTTTCATCGTGACATCTTGCTTTCCCGAGATTTCTGAAAAAATACCTGATTCTACATTCCCGGTACCGATCATGCAGGTGATAATACCTAGTTGATCTGTGTTCAGGTGCTGGGATTCTTTGTAAATCACATCTTCATTTTGGTCAAGCAAACTGAAGTATATAGTAAGCTCTTCATCAGACATGGGTTCACCAGCCGAAGTACGCAGAACAGCCTGATAATTAAATCCTGGCGTTTGACCAAGACAGATGTAGAGGAAAGTGGTGAGATATAAAAGAGTGAGTAAGGTTTTCTTTTTCATTTGCATGGGTTTAAAATATATAATGAGGTAACAGATCAGTGTTTAAGAATCAGATGACTTTTGACAATTCGATCCTTAACAAAATGATAGAGGATGTAAGTGCCGGCAGGCAATTGTGTCATTTGGAGATTTAGATTTGAATTCCAGGTATTTTGTCGGATTAGTTTTCCATCCCTACTTACCAGCTTAGTTTTTATGGTATCGGGATAATCAGATTCCAAATTGATTATTCGGGTCACCGGATTTGGATAAACTTTAAGATCAAAGGTGAAATCTCGATCCGCGAAACCTGTGGATATCTTTAGGAATGGCTGTTGAAAACCTTGAGTTAAGTAAAACTCGTCATGTCGTACTGGATCAACAATGGGTTCACCAATTGTCCAACTGACTGTTGATCCATCATCTGCTTTTTCTAAACCTCCAGCCATCCCTATCACCGATAATGTTATAGATTGGGTGTAAGAGAAATAGGTCAGAATCAGCATAAAATAGAGTAAAAGATGTTTCATGATTATATGGTTTGTCTATACTCATGTCTATACTTATGAATTAGTACCCAACAGAAGGAAATTTTTTTGAAATATGTTTTAAAAGCAACCTCCCTTCACCGAGAAGAAGTCCAGGCAGGACCATAGAGAATTTGACCAGAGTTATCAACCTACAAGATGTAAAATCAGCTAGCGGGCCTTGATTCTGAATAAAAGCGGTTCCTGGGGACGAAGAGTAATCAGTGGGAGTACGTTTATATTTTCAGATATCAGTTCAAAATCAAAATAATGGTAAAGTTGAGAGAGCACTAGTTGCATTTCCATCAGTGCGAAGTTATTTCCAATGCACAGTCTCGGACCGCCACCAAAAGGGAAGTAGGTATAAGGACGAATTTTATCCTGGTTTTCGGGAGAAAACCGGCGGGGTAAAAATTTGTCCGGATCATTCCATAGATTTTTGCTGTGATGCGTACCATAAGTATATAAGATCACCATGGTGTCTTTAGGTATTTCAAAACCATTTACCTCGTCATCAGCTAGTGCCACCCGGTCGATGATCCAGGCGGGAGGATAAAGGCGAAGAGCTTCTTCAATTACCTGCAACGTGTAAACCAGTGACGGCAGGTGATGAAAATGGGGATGCTCTTCATCTTTCCAGTAAATGGATTCTCTCCTGATTTGTGGTAAATGCTGAGGTTCTTTTGCCAGGAGGTAAAAGGCCCAGGAAAGGGCATTGGCCGTTGTTTCGTGACCGGCTACAAAAAGGATCAGACATTCATCCAGGAGCTGATCCAGGGTCATCGCCGTGCCATCTTCCTCATATCGGGCATCAATCAACATCTGGAGCAAGTCATTTTCTTGTACGCCTGAATCAATTCTCTGCTGGATTATATTTAGAAGGATTTGCCTGGTCGAGTCAGAGAGATGATCATGATATTTGCTTTTACCTGAGAGTTTAAACCACCACTTGGCATAAGGT
>JAGQWV010000528.1 GCA_020437045.1 Saprospiraceae bacterium
TGATCTGGAAACCAACGATACTACATCGAGCATCAAAGTCAAATCCTTCCAACGTAGGTATCAGAGCTTGTTGAGCACGCAACTCACCATTGCCGATAGCACCTCCGACTTTACCACTCAATGTGGGCACCGGATCCGGAATTCGTTTTACCCGGAAGTCTTTCGCTACTGTAATACCCGGAGCAGAAACATTTACTTTGGCAAACTCACCATTTCTGGTTTGTTGCGTAACGTTTACGATGAACGTACCGTCACTGGCTCGCTTGATCGTACCACCACCGGCACCACTCATGCTCACATTCATATCGTTACTGGAAATACCAGCGGCAGAGACCTCAACCGGGTTATCCACACCGATATAAAAGACATTCATCTTCGTGGGAGAAACGGTTACGGACCGTTCACCTACTTCAAATTCGAATTCCTTTTTATAGGTATCAGATTCGCCAGTCACCGGATTAGTCACGGTAATATCAGCAGAATATTTCTTAATACCAACGCTGCCAGCAGGTGCACTCCACTTGGCTACCCCTTCGTTGTTTACACTGACAGGTGATCCATTAACCCGGACTGAAATTCCAGTGTTAGACGACCCACCACTTGCAGCACTAAGGAAAATCTCTGTCTCGTAGGTTTCCCCTTTGATGATATAAGATTTTTTTGGTGCAGATACGACCGTGTACTTGTCGAATACGACCTCTTCACCACCTACTTTACCCATCAGATAATTAAGAAATGCTGCTTCTGTAGCTTTAGCATCATTCTTAAATTTGCTAAACATTGGTAAGGTTGCTGCCAAAGGCATTTGACGAAAAGTAAATGACTCCCAGGAGGCATTTTTCTTATTCTTTCCATGTCTCCAGGTCTCGTCATCGATCCCCAGAGCCATTTCTTGTTCAAACTTTGCGCGGTCATCTTCATCAACCAGGGCAATGAATCTAGCTCTGGCGTCTTCAATTTTTGCTTTTAATTCAGCTCCTTTACCTTCGTCTACCAAAAATCTGGTTGTAATATCCTTGTTCTTTTTTCCTCGTAGTTCTTCATGACCCTGGACCTCTACATAGTCTCCTGCATCTTCCACACCATTTTTATCTCCGGTCTGGTCGATCATAAACGTTGTTATTCCATCAATATACTCCGAGAGTTCTTTGCTTATTGTTCTGGCTGGATCTATCTTTTCAGCATAGACTTCCAGTTCTTTTCGCTTTTTTGAGCGTTCTCTGATGACATCGGGGAGAGCATTGTTTGATTCATCCAAGGATTTATTTGAATCTACAAGTCCCTTGTCAACTACTTTGAAGGCATTAAATATCTCTGCTGAGACATTTAAGGCAAGTAGTGCCGTCAACACCAAGTACATGATGTTAATCATCAGCTGACGCGGCTCCTTAGGAATTGCCATATCTTATTAATTATTTTAAGTTAGTTCACTAAAAAGTTTAAAACCTAACGGGGATTATACATTTCGACCCACTGGATTGGCCATGGCATGAAGCATATTTCCATATACTGCATTCAAGCTACCCAGATTTCGGTTTAATGAAGTCATATGCTCTCTGTACTCTTTGGTATCATCTACCGTATCGGAGAGTTCAGCCATAGCCTCATTCAGTTTAGTGTAAAAATTGTTCATGGTTTTAACCTGTTGTGAAGTGTGGCTAAAATCCACTTCCTGAAGTGCTTTTAGGGAGCCCAAACTTTTTGACATACCACGCAACTCATCGAGCATACCTGCCAGTTGAGCTTCTACCTTTTCGCCATCCAGACTTTTAGCACTGGCAGCGCCGTTGGTAGTGATTCCTGATATGGGTTGTAAATTTGCGCCATAATCAGCTAATCCTGGATAAAGTTTGTCCCAATAATAGTCTTTTTCAGGGGGTAACAAACCCAACACAAGGAATAATAATGCTTCAGTCACCAAACCGATCGTGATAGCAATACCACCCCATGGTTCGCTGTTAATTTTGCCAAGTGCGCCAATCATCACCAGAGATGCACCGACACCAATAATGAGGTTCTTTAGGTACTTAAACCAATTACTCTTATAGAAAGCCATTGTAAAAACCGTTTTAAATGATTAATGAATAAAAGAAAACCAATATCTATTACGTAAATAGTATTCAAATTAGTGTATCGAGCGGGAAAGGTTTTCTTGTAAACAAAGACTATTTGTGAGCGGGAAATGAAAGCATGGCAAAGAAGAATGATGTCCAACCATGTTGTGATTCAAAACGGGCATCATTCTTCTTTGTGGATATAATCTTAATTGGACTTGATAATCCAGATATTATTACTTGAAGTCGTTTATCGATCTTCCCTGGAATGGTAGCACACAACGAAATCCTATATAAGATTTTGTGGTGTCCTGAAATTCCCAGTGGCGAGTACTAACCTGCAAGAAATAGGCGATATCTTTCCAGGAACCACCTCGAATTACTTTTCGCTTAAAGCTATCGGGGTCAGACTCCAGGGCATGATATTGAATGTCTGGATTCATGTCGTGAATGAAGGAATAGGCGTTTTCAACAAATGCACTGCTCGTCCATTCTGCAACGTTACCAGCCATATTATAAAGACCATAGTCGTTTGGATAATAAGCATCTGCTTTCACCGTATATTGACCACCGTCTTCAGGATAGTTTCCACGTCCGGGCTTGAAATTTGCCAGGAGGCATCCTTTAGCATTTCTTACATAAGGATCACCCCAGGGATACATAGCATGCTCATGTCCTCCACGGGCAGCATACTCCCATTCGGTTTCCGTCGGAAGACGGAACTCATCACCGAATGAATTATCTTTGTTAGCATTCCAGATCATGCTTCTCCAGTGGCAAAAGGCATTTGCCTGGTTCCAGTCGATTCCTACCACAGGATAGTCATCATAGGCGGGGTGTGAGAAGTAATTCTTGGCTATAGGATCATTGTATGAATAAGCGAAATCTCTTATCCAGCACAATGTATCAGGATATATTTTCGATTTTTCCTTGCGAATAAATGAATTCCTTGGTGAACGGCCCTGATCTTTGGCAGCAGCCTTCATGTCAATCCATTCATAATTATACACTAGTTGACCGGCGTCCAGTTCCTTCCTACCCTGTAGCATATTATCTCCCTGGTAGTACATGTCTTCTAAAGCCTCGTCGGAATAATCCAGCTCGAGATCCCAGTCGATTTTTTCATTGCCATAATCATCGGTGGTGTAATCGCCGAGGATCGTGTGAGCGATCGAATCCCTCACCCAGTAAACGAATTGTCGATATTCGTTGTTGGTGATTTCCGTCTCGTCCATGTAAAATCCATTGATAGAAATGGTCTTGGGCCGTCGAATATAATAACGACTAACATCCTCATCACCACTTCCCAGTTGGAATGTACCTGACTTGATGTATACCATCCCAAAGGGAACATCCGCTCTCCACTTGGGTCGGTCTTGTACTCCAATCAAATCACCTCCGGTCTTATTACTTCCGCATGAGGATACGAAAATTGAAAGCACCAATAAACTAAAAATACTTACAGCTATTCTTTCCATTACTAAACCTGTTTGCAGCTACTCTTATTAGTGTTTAAATTAAATTGATCCAAAAATATTCAAATTAATTAAAATTTGACTTTCAATGTGGGCCTCATACAGATCTGCTAACGTCAAGAACCTTGCCAATATTTTTGCGATCCCTGATTTTTAAGCAGCATTTTTTTATTCTAAAATCTAGGATTGTAAATAATCCGTTCTGGTTTACCAACGCCAATTGGCTTACTTAAATTGTAGTGAATTACAATCTCATGGGTACCTTCGCTAAAAGTACTCAGTTTTGATAAGGTAATATCGTAAGCATAGGCCAGGCTCAATTGCTTGCTCACCCGGGCTCCAACAAATAGAGCAAGGGCATCTATGGTGCTTTTACTGTAGCCCCGAAATGTCAACCCTCCAAAATAAATTTCCTGGTAGTCAAAGCGCGTACTGAAATCAACCTGCGTCTGTATCCCGTCCGTCTTTACATATAAAGAGGGAAATAATTGCAGTATCTCATTGACGGGATAATTGTATTCCACAAAAACATTGATCGTGCGTCGTAATTGAAAATTTGTTTCTTCAGCATTATTAAGGGTCACGGTAGGATTTAACAGTTGTTCGACGGCAAGACCTGCCTCGATATAGTCATTGGTAAAGTAAACTCCTACGGCAGTATTAGGGCTAATCCCTGAGCCTATAGTACTGGAGAGAATAGGATCATTATGGATGATAGTTTGCCCCTCATAAATACCATCGTGGGTCCGTAATTTGCTACCATCAATTTTCTTTTGCAGCATACCCGCACTAAAACCCGCCGAAAAAATACCAATTGATGTCTCAAAGACATAATTGAAAGAAGCTCTAAAACCAACGCTTTCTTCGACGCCAATCCGATCGTGCAAAAGCTGAATTCCGGCACCTCCATTAGCAATGTAAACCGGCATATGAGCACTGATATTTTGAAATTTTGGTGCTCCCGGTAATCCCTCCCACTGCGATTTTAAGGAGCCTGTGATACTCAGTGAAGCATCCATTCCTGCATAAGCCGGATTAAACCGATACTTATCGAGCATATTCATGGTGTATTGAGGTGCTTGCTGCGCATTGGACACAGTAAAACCGGCTACCCATAGCAGCATGGAGAAAATTAACGGACTTCGAAAAGTAAGATGTCTATGCATTCACCTTCAATGATCGTGATTTATTTCGTTAAAGTCAACCATAGACCGGACAGAAACGTATTAAATTGTGATGGTCAAGCCGTCATATCCCAGTTCCATGCCCTCAGGCAGCTCAGCATTGACCTGCTGGTGACGCCCCATCTGGTGACTTATGTGGGTGAATAAAGCCCGTGGGATCTTTCGCATCTCTACTTGTTCGATGGCCTGCTGCAAATTAAAATGGGAATGATGTACTCTGTGATGCAGAGCATTAATAATGAGGGTCTCGACACCCACTAAAGCATTTTCAGATGCAGGCGGGATGCGATTCGCATCTGTGATATAAGCCATGGCACCGACGCGAAAACTAAGGATCTCCATTGCACCATGAAAAACAGAGAATGGCAGAATTTCGACCGGTCCCACCTGTAATCGTTGCTGCGGTAATATTTCAATCAGATCGATGCTCGGCGCTCCTGGATATGGCGTTGGAGAGAAAATGTAGGCAAACCTTGATCTCAGATCATTAGCCACTCTTGCCAGAGAGAATACTTTGATGGGTTTCCGTTGAAGAAAATTAAACGGCCTGATATCATCCAGTCCAGCGATATGATCGTTGTGCTCATGGGTCAAAATAAGGGCATCAAGATGGTCTGCTCCCACAGCAAGCATTTGTTGTCGGAAATCCGGGCCCGCATCAATAGCAATGTTGGTATTTCCGTCCTGAATAAAAGCTGCGGTACGAAGACGCTTATCTTTCCAGTCATCCGAAGTACATACTTCGCATCCACATCCAATGACTGGAATACCTTGAGATGTACCGGTGCCCGTGAGCGTAATTTTCAAGGGTTATTATTGATTGGCGGCAGACTTTGCCAGAAGCCGGTTTAAAAAGGACTGTAATGACTCATCCAGGGAGGCAATGTCAAAATCCATGTTTAAAAGAATATCCAACATTGTTTGAACTCGCCCCTCCAGATCAAAAAATTTATTGATTACTACAACCTTTCGATCTTCAACAATGCAATATCCCGATTGGAAGTTTCCCTTTTCGTAGCGGACTTTGTAATCCAGATGTTCAAAAATGGATTCCAATTTTTGCAAAGTTGACTTAGTATATTTACTCATCGTCTTTTCTTAAGTGTAAACTTAGCCCGTAAAGATATTGAAGTATCGAAGAAAAAGTACTTTTGACATATGAGAATAAAGAACATCTATCTCATTCTTATGCTTAGCTTGGTGGTTGGACATCTTGAGGCTCAGACCTTTCGAGGTGGTGTCGTTTTGGGGGCCAACGCTTCGCAGATAAATGGTGACCTGATCGCTGGTTTCAATAAAATCGGCCTGCATCTGGGCCTAAAAGTGGTGAGTGACATTACTGATAAGATTGCCTGGAGTACTGAATTACTCTATAGCGAGCGAGGGAGTCATACCCAGGCTAAATTCTCTGATCCATTTACTATATCGATCAATTATGTGGAAATTCCCCTACTGATTTCATTTAAAGACTGGCAACAAGAGGATTACTACAAAATGCATTTTGAAGCCGGGGCCTCGCTCGGCCGGATCATCGATCAAAAAGTAAAAGATATTGGCGGCAATACCGATATCGACGGATTAAATGAAACGGATTTGTCAGCTATCGTTGGAGCAACGTTGTACAGTAATGATCATCTGGGATTTTCGGCACGATATACTCATTCGATCAACTTGCTCCGGGACGAAAGAAAGCACCCTGGTCTCAGTCGGTTTAGAGGTTATTTTCTCACCTTTAGGGTTTTATATTTGTTCTAATCTATGTACACAGCTGCTGTTCTGGATCTTGGCTCAAATACTTTTCATATCCTGGTTATTCAAAAATCCGGAGATAATTTTGTGGAGTTATTGCGAAAGCGGGTATATGTTAAGTTAGCTATTGATGGAATTGATAATCTTTCTCAAGCCTCCATGGATAGGGGAATAGAGGCCTTAATTGAATTTCGGGAAATCATCAACCGATATCAGGTAGATACCGTCAAAGTGATCGGTACAGCCGCGCTGCGTACCGCGAAAAATGGTCCGGCATATTTAAAACGAATCCAATCCGAAACCGGACTCGTAGTTGAACTCATCGATGGTATCGAAGAAGCACGATTAATCTATCTGGGTGTATCCCAGGTTTGGAAGACTCCTGAGAAACCGGTATTGATTATGGATATCGGTGGAGGCAGTGTTGAATATATTATTGCTGATGCGCATAACTTCTACTGGTCTCAAAGCTATCCCGTAGGAGTCGCTGTCCTGTATCGTCAATTTCATCAAACGGAGCCTATATCCACGGATAAAAAGCTGGCATTAAAAGATTTTCTAAGCAAACACCTCGAAGGGATGAAGCCCGTACTGGACCATTACCAACCAGAGATCCTAATCGGAGCATCCGGCACCTTTGATGTGATTGGATCCATCCTTGATAGAAAATCTTCAAACAA